>JBOFSL010000131.1:0-3773 GCA_051651525.1 Culicoidibacterales bacterium
GTGAAAAATCATCGTCACGTTGGACATGTCTATGTGAATCATTTACGTGCTGCTTTTGAAATTACAACCAAGCAATAAATTTGATTTATTTTTGTAAAAAGGGTGACAGCTAGAAATAACAGTGGTATAATCGATTTATGCGAAAGCACTATCTGGAATGTACGTGAGTTATTTAAAAACCTAACAGTTTTTAGACGGGAAATTGGAGTCTTCATCTGGTGTTGAATGCTATTGCCTGACTCGTTGTTCGCGACGGGCAGCAAGAGAATCCTAAAGGTAGAAGCAGATTACCCACCTGCGAGAGCAGGCTTTTTAAAAGGCCACGGCATATCCGGTTATAAGACAATTACACTTTGTGTAATTGTCTTATTTTTTTGAAGTGTAAGTAAGAGAAAGAGTGGTTTTTTATGTTGAATCAATTTTCACGATTAGAATTAGCGATTGGAGCTGAAGGCTTAGCAATCTTAAAAGGGGCAACAGTTGCCGTTGTTGGTATTGGTGGCGTTGGTGCTCAAGCAGTCGATGCGTTAGCACGCAGTGGTGTTGGGACGATTATTTTGATTGATAAAGATGATGTCGATATTACGAACATTAATCGCCAATTACACGCAACACTAGAAACGATCGGCCAATCGAAAGTGACATTGATGCAACAGCGAATTGCAACAATCAATCCTGAGTGTGAAGTCGTAACCTATCACATGTTTTTAGAAGAAACGACAAAAGAGATTTTATTTGCACACGACCTTGATTTTGTGATTGATGCCTGCGATACAGTGAGTGCGAAAATCATGATTATTAAAGAATGTTTAGCGCGAAAAATTCGCTTCATCAGTTCAATGGGAGCGGCAAATAAAATGGATCCAACTCGGTTTCAAATTGCCGATATTAGTCAAACAACGTATGATCCATTAGCAAAAGTAATCCGGACTAAATTGAAAAAAGAGCGAATTTACGGAAAAGTTCCAGTTGTTTTTTCAACTGAAAGTCCAGTTGTTCCGCGCCAAGATGTCAATGAAGTCGTTGGGAATCAAGCAGCACTAATTCGTAAAGCGAAAATGCCACCGTCATCAAATGCATTTGTACCAACTGTTGTTGGTTTAATTTGCGCCAGTTATGTTGTGAATACGATGATGAATGATATCGAAATTAAAACTGTTCAAGGCTAGAACACGAAGTGAACCGCAAGTATGCGGTTCTTTTTTTGTTGGATTACGAAAGAAAGCAAGTGATAGCGTTGTTATTGTTAGAATAAAGTGATAAAATTAAAAGTATAAAAATCCTAAAAGGAGGGGACTACTTTGATAGAGGAAATTTTAAAACGGTACAAAAACCGCTTAGTTAATATTAATAGTAATAACCGGAGTTTATACTTACGAAAAATAGATGCCAAATATAGTTTTGATCTCTGGCAAACGAACCAATTTTATCCAGAATTAGCCGAAAAAATTTACCAAAATTTGCTTACACGTCAAGCTGGTAAAATTCAACTTTTCCCTGACATGATTGAATATCGCCATCGGTATGAACAAAATATCCATCGTGTCATCCAACAAGAGCAAAACCAAGCCCTTGCCGAGTTAAACGAACAACAGCAAACACTTGGTGTGGAAACGTATACGCAAAAGTGGGAAGCAATCGAAAAACAAGCAATCCAAAATCGTGAACAAGCGAAGCAAGAAATTACGAGAGCGGTTGAAAAAATTGAAAAACAACAAAAAAAACTCGCGTTATTGCATCGTGAATGTAGTGCCCAAGAGAAAGAAACAGGACGCTATGAATTAAAAATTGGCTATCCATTTGTCAAAGGGAAATTTCTTGATGATACACGTGTCCATGCCCCGTTATTTTTATTTTCCGCACGACTCGAACGCGGTGTAAACAATACATGGTTTTTAAGTTTAGATGGCCAACCGCCAATTATTAACCGTGTCTTTTTATTAGCAATTCAGAAATACAATCAAACGCCAATTGCGATTGATGTGATTGAAAAATTTACCGTAGATAAAGTCGATTTAACGAGTGAACATCTATACCGTCAATTATTACGGCAATTTAGCTTACACATTGATTGGCAAGATTTACCGTTGCAAGCATTTCCAACGACGATCGAATTAGAGCAAGAATTGAAGCATACAGTGATTGGGAGTTTTAAAATTGAGCATCACCTAATTGTTGGAAATTTTCCGATTGCCAATTCACTCTATCATGACTATGAGTATTTGCAAAATCTAGCACAGATGCCCAAAATTATTGAACATTTATTTTCGCCAATGCAACCAAGCGTGCCAACGACCTACACGCTGCCTATTAGCCAACAGTATTTTTTAACAACGTTGGATGAAAGTCAGGAGCAAGCGATTGCTTTGACGCAACAACAACCGTACACAGTGATTTATGGGCCGCCTGGCACAGGAAAGTCACAAACAATTGCGAACTTAATCGGTCAGTCGCTAGCCAAAAAGAAACGCGTGTTAGTTGTTTCCCATAAAAAAGCAGCGCTTGATGTGATTTATAATCGGATTACTGACTTGCAAGAACAAACGATGTTATTACATCAACCGTCAGGGCAAGTTGATGTATTTTTCCAAAAAGTTGGTTATGCGCTAACACAACGAGAAAATCAGCAACAACTACACGAAATTGAAGCGAAATTACAAAGGTATAATCAACAGTTACAACAAATTTTAACTGCATTTGATGAGGTTGCGACATTCTTGTTCCAAGAACAAAAACTGGGTTTGAATTTACAAGAGATGTATGCACAATCAACACCGATTCACCAACGCCGTGATCCAAGATATGATTTGATGCGGTTTTGGCAAACGCCACAAACACTAGAAATGTATACGTTCCAAGAAGTTGTACAATTACAAACGAAAGTGCTCCAACACAAACTAGTTGATAAAGCACATCGTACGCAACGAATCAAAAATAATCCGTATATTGATGGGTTTGCAAAATTATCGAAAATGGCGCAACTTCAATTAGAAAAAGACTATGAACAAACCATCCAGTTTTTCAATGGGCGAATAGGAACACAGTCTGAGGAATTAACGGAAATAAAATGGAATTTACAGTACTGGTCACATGTTGTGCATGTCAGTCATACACTCGAAGAGTTTCGTGAGCAAATTTGTGCACAAAAACAAGTGTTAACGCACAATTTTAGTGAATATTATGAGAAACTGAGCTATTTAGAGCAGGTGATCCCAGGAGCGTTTTGGCATAATTTTGAAACGGCTTTAAAAAAAGGTAATTATGATCAATTACAAATTTATTTACAACAAGTTGATGAAGCTTTGGAGCTATTAGCGACTTTTGAACAATTAACACTTGATTTAAAAAAACTTCAACAAAACGAACGTCAATTACTCGATCAACTCTTTTATGTCTTTGATTCAAAAGAAAAAGTCGAGTCATTCTTGAAAAGTGCACCAGAACTTTTGATTTTACAAACAATACGCCAAGCTGAAATCCAAGGTGAAGCCCTTGTGACGATGGAACAATTCCGTAATTTGCAAAATCAAGCTCAACACACGTTGAACTTGAAAAGTGAAGCAGTCCAACAGTATTTACGAGTGCAACATCAGGACGCGATTCGACAGTTTTGGAAAAAACAGCCACAAATTTTAGAAGCGCTCTATCATCAGGTCAGCAAACAGCAACAGTATACAACGATTCGTCAAAGTATTCATGAGTATCTTGAAAGTTATTTCACGTTATTCCCATGTTGGTTAGCGAGTCCAGAAACAGTTTCTGATGTGTTCCCA
>JBOFSL010000132.1:0-4115 GCA_051651525.1 Culicoidibacterales bacterium
TGATTGGAGTAAGCCAAATTCGTGTTTTTGATAGTACAAAAATTGCATAATGGCATTGGTAATTGTTAAAGCAATGATCAACCCAATTAAGGCTGAGAAGCCAATTGCCACAATTTGGGCAATTTGTGTTGTTTGGGTTATATTTTCAAAGGCTTCTAGTGCATAGTCGACACTATATAACTGATTTTTGAACAGTTGGGCAACCGCATCGATATCGTTAAATTCATTGACGATAATTGCCGCTCCATTTTCGACAAAGACATCACGCTTAAACTCAGCCAATGATTTATTAGCAGATTGAGCCATGACTTGATAATATGTTTGCGGTGAAATAATTGAATAATGGCTCAATTTCGGAATAAATTCAAGGCTGATCGTTTGATCAATCGTTACTGGTATCGGTGGTAATTGCGCGACTTCTCGTGCTACCACCTCACTACCGACAACTTCAAGCGGAAGTTTCACGGTTGGTAGGCCAATGACTTCCCCGCTACTCAGTTGTGATTGTTCAGCAATCCGTTGATCAAGAAGCATAATTTCTCCGGCTTTCCATGCCGCTTGGTCAATCGTTTCAAAGCCAAAAAAGGCCAGCGCTTCGTAAGGAACAACAACATATTGCAACGTTACGTCTTCAGCGGCTGTTTTCGCTGTGAATGAATCGATAAAAAACGGAAACGCTTCAAAGCGTTCGTCTTGATTAAAGGCTTCAATTTGTGACAAGGTCATATTTCGTGACAAGGTATCATAGTCAACAGTCATAAACCGTAAGGTCTTATTTTCACTGAAATTTTGTTTAATTACTTCATTTCCTGCTAGCATCACCCCAATAGTTGCATTCACGAGCACCATGCCGGCTATCATAATGATTAATGGAAATAACCAGCGCCGAAAATGACTGATAAAGCACTTCTTTAAATACCAGAGAAAAAATTGGAATTTAGACATCAAACAATTCCCCCTTTCGCATGTATAAAACGCGATCAGCAATTGTTTCATAAATTTGATTATGCGAAACAATGACTAAGGTTTTCTCCGCCGCTTTTTGTTTCGATAATTGGGCGACAATTAGGTTTTCCGTCGCCTCATCAACATTGGCACTCGGCTCATCAGCCATGATTACTTCCGGTGCTTGGAGTAACACGCGTGCAACGGCGACCCGTTGTTGTTGACCACCAGATAATTGGGATGGCTTACGTTTACTCAAATGTCCAATCGCAAGTTCATCTAATATTTGTTGTGCGAGTCGCTCGGTTTCGCGATAATTTTCCCCTTGATATAATCGCGGAAGCATCACATTCTCAATCACAGTTAACTGTGATAATAAATTGAATTTTTGGAAAATAATTCCTACTTTTTCATTGAGATATTGTGCCCGTTGGTTCGCACTTAAGGCATGTAAATCTTGGCCTTCAAAGGCAATTGTTCCCGAACTTGGTTCATCCAATAATGCCATTAAATTTAATAATGTCGTTTTTCCTGATCCAGAAACCCCGCGGATAAATAAACATTCTCCTTTAGCCACGGTTAAATTCAAAGCTTGTAAAACGATTGTTTCTTCCCCGTACTGTTTACTAATATTTTGACAAACAATCATTTTTTTCCCCTACTTTTTTAATATTTCATAATCGATGTAGCAACACCGGCTACTCTCGCAGTTTCTGAATATGCATATGCTCGTGCAAAACCGCCAGTTGTTGTTGAAGCTCGTGATCCACCATCTGTGACTTGGTAATTATGATACGCATCTGTTATCCAATAGCCACTCCCAGGAACATTACTCTCGACTGAAATCCGGTATAAATTATACGGATTATACCCTGTGTAACTTGCTTTCGATGTCCAGTAAGGAGTATTAATTGTCATCTCTACTTTTAACTGGCCATCATAAAGTGGTGTTGAATTCGCTACTGTGGCTGCATCTACTGTTTGTACTCCCATAACTAAAAAACCACTCCACACTAATAAACTTATTTTTTTAACATTTTAAATTCCTCCTTTTGTTTTTACAAACCTAATCTTAATATATTAAAACAAAAAAACAAGCGATTAACTTAATTCGCTTGTTTTGAACAATAATTATAAATATATTAATGATTTAGAAATTAAAAATTGTGCAATAATGAAATAACTTGTAAAGATGAGGACATCGACACTAATTGTCACAATCGTCCCCGCAAGCACGTGTGGATTCCGATTAAATTTTGTTAGAACAACTGGAATCACCACTGCTAAAGCATTACTCAAAAGGGTTGCCACTAAAATTGTACTCGCAACTAAGCTGATAAATATCCAGTTTTGACTAAACAAACTTGCCATCCCACCAACAATAATACTTATTGCTACAGTAATTGGCAGGGCAATCAATAATTGCCGCCCAAGTAAAGCTAAAACTTCGCTCCATGTGAGTAATTCATCTTCACGTTCGAGTGCGAGTAAAATGACTGCTAACGTTTGATTTCCACTGGCTGAAGCAACATTTGAAATTACCGGTAAAAAAGCAACAAGTAATGGTAGCCCAAGAATTACTGTTTCAAAACGACTAATTACAACAGCAACAATTAGCGATAAGCAAGTGAAGACAAATGACCATTTGTAACGGTTTTTAATACTATACCAAATAGTTGATTGGGCTGTTTCAGCACCAATCCCTTGTAAATTCAATAAGTTTTCTTCGTATTCTTCCGTCAACACATCCATCGCATCATCAAAGGTAATGATCCCTTTTAAATGCTCATGCTCATCTAAGACTGGTAAAGCCAGTAGGTTGTAGTCTTGTAACAACTTCGCTGCTTCTTCTTGATCAGTTTCTTCAGTGACACTCACGACATCATAACTCATAATTTCCCCAACTGTTTGTGTCGCTGGTGCAACTAGTAATTCACGTAATGATAACACACCGACTAAGCGATCATACTCATCAACAACATAAATCACATAAATCATATCCGCTTCAGGAGCTTTTTCAATCACAAGTTCTAGTGCTTCTCGAACATTCAAGTGGGCTTCAACAACAATCATATCATACGACATAATCCCACCTGCTGATTCTTGTTCATGTGTTAACGCATCAACAATATCCTCGCGATCAGTTCGATGCAAAAATTTTAAATAATGTTCTTTTTGTGTTTTTGGTAACTGTTGTAAAATATCGGCAGCATCATCAGATGGCATTGCCCCTAAAATTGCTGAAGCATACGTTGGTAACATTTGATCAAAATATTTTTTAATCCGATCTTCTGGTTCAAAATAACGGAAAAATTCAGCAACTTCATCAGGCGATAACCACTCATAAAAATAATGCTGTTGTTTTGTATCTACTTCTTTGAAAATGACAAATTGATCAAATGGATGTAAGTCTAAAAAGTAATCTCGAAAATATTCCATTTCTTGACGTTCCATATAATCTTGGACACGCTTTAATTGCATTGCGCGTTTTTTCTGGGCATGATTCATCGCCATTCGCCACCTTTCTTCTTGAGTTATTATAGCATAACTGCAAAGACACTGCCTAGCATCTCAAAAGGTGAAGATTTAAAACTTCCCTAGTATTTATAGCAATAATTGCCAACTGTCTCTCCACCGCTAGTATTCAGTTGTTACAATACCTGTTAAGAACTAATCGTTCATTATTACTGCTTGTTTTTGCATACGCTAGCAGTATTCTTCTCCATAAGATACTATTTTCTGCTATAGCGATGTGTTTGCTCAAAGTTTGCAGATCAAAAAAAGCCGAACACGTATCGTTTTGTTCGGCTTTTGATTTATACTTTTTTCAGCTGAAGTGTTTGGATTGTATAACGTGTGAGGTAATAACCACTCATGATTCCAGCGACATTTAGAACGATATCGACGATGTCGAAGATTCCACGCAAGCTAAAATACTGGATCAACTCGATACCAATGACACTCGCGACAACACAAGCAATCACAATCGGAAGCGAAACTGCATCGTGCTGATTCAACATACATGCAAACAAACCAAGTGGTATGAAAAACATGAAGTTCAACAAATTTTGCATCACATTCAGCCAACTGAAATCGAAAAGATAACCAAGATTGAAATTGAACGTTGGCTCCATCACAACACGACCAAAGAGCAAAACAATTAACATACT
>JBOFSL010000133.1:0-2563 GCA_051651525.1 Culicoidibacterales bacterium
AACAAACAGCTTAATGGGAGCATTATTAGGAGTAGTAAACTTAGTTGTTGCCTTCGTAATCTACTACCCATTCGTAATCGCAGCAAACAAAGAAGTTGCATTATCAGAAAAAGCAACAAATTAAGAATCACGTGAGGGCAATTTAGCCCTCACGTTTTTTTTAAAAAAAGATTCGCTTTTTTGCGTGGAAAATGCGAAAATAAAGTTGTGATAATTTAATTTTTGAAGGGTGAAAAAATTGCTATGAATGATTTATTGTCTAAATTATTATTATTTATGGAAATCAACATGCATGTCCAAACTGTTGATTCGCAAATTGCCCGTTTTCTGTGGCAAAATGCTGATCGTATTGATAAATTAGGAATTGAAGTGGCAGCGAAAGCTTGTTTCACTAGTCCGGCAACAGTAAGTCGATTTTGTAAAAAATTAGGGTTTAATGGATTCTCTGATTTTAAAGTTGCATTTATCGAAGCGTGGGAAGAAAATCAGCAAAATGAAGTAAAGATGAGTCGTTCAGTCTACAACCAATTACATATGCAACCCGAGCTTATTGTTGATTATAGTTTTGACTTAGCAATCGCGGGTTTACAAGAAACCAAAGAACGCTTGAAAATTACCGAATTAGAACAAGTGGTTCGTATGTTAGGAATGGCAAAAACAATTCATTTTATTGGCGTTGGTTACTCACATTTTGTGGCAAAAGATGCACAACATAAATTTATGCGTTTAGGAAAATATTGTACTGCTTATAGTAATCTCAATATCCAAAAATTAGAATTCGAAGTTTTTAGTGAAGGCGAAATTGCAGTGATTTTATCATTTTCAGGAGCAACGGATGATACAAATAATTTAGCAAAAATGGCAAAAGCAAAAGGTGTACGAATTATTGCAATTACTGCCGAAATGACAAGTGAATTAGCAAAAATTGCTGATCAAGTAATTCCAATCAGTGGTCGTGAAAATCAATTTACAGGATCATCAACGAGTGGACGAATTATGTTACATGCGATGATTGACGGATTATACTTATTGTATGGTGCAGTGAATAATAAAAATTTAGTAATTACAAATAATTAAGGGGAATGCACAATGGCGAAAAAATTTACATATGAGCATATTTTAAATTATCCACTTACGGATGTAAGTGAAACTGTCTATGACTTAACAATTAAACAAATGGAATCAATCGGAACAGCAATTAGCACACCGAGTGAACGTATCGGTACACACTATCAATATGAAATGCTGTTAAAGCAAGAACAAGTAACGGTGGACTTCACAATCGTTAATTTTGTGAAAGATCAAGAATTGTGCTATACAATTAAGGCAGGACGATTAGATAATCAAACAACTTGGAGTTTTGAAGCTATCGGTGAGGGACAAACGAAAATTACGTATGTTGAAGAAGCAGAAAGTAATTTAACGAGTGCAGCATTGACGTATCGCTTCTTAGGTTGGATGATGAATCGTAAGCAGAAAAAGAAAACACAACAATTATTCAAAGTTGTTGAAATTGATTTATATGAAGCAGCACAAAAAAAAGCTCAGTAGGTGATTCTCACCTCTGAGCTTTTTGCTTTGAATTAATAATTATCCGATTAATCCAAGTGCTGTATCAAGTACTTTAGCACCGTTCATTGAACCGTAAGCAACCATATCGATTACAGCTACTGGAATTTTTCCTTCAGTTAATTCTTTCATCTTAGACTCTAAGAAACGAACTTGAGGTCCTAATAATAAAACGTCAGCATTTGACCAGTTATTTTTAGCTTCAGCTTCAGCTACAGCCCAAATTTTTACTTCTAATCCGCGTTCAGCTGCTGATTTTTCCATTTTTGTTACAAGTAAGCTAGTTGACATTCCTGCAGAACATACTAATAAAATATTTTTCATGTGTTAAGTCTCCTTCGTGTTTATATTACAACTTTATTATACCTCTTGAGCAGAATTCTGCAAGCGGTTTCCATATATTTTTTCAAAAAACGAAAAATTTTCTGAATAAACGGGGAAAACCTTAAATTTTTTGGAAATAAACGTTAATTTTTCTTTTCATAATTCGAAAAAAAACAGGATTATTCAAATTATTTTAATTTTAAAATCGAATGAAGCTAAAAAGGTTTCAAAAAATGCAAATATCCAGAAAAAATGTAGACTTTTATTAGAAAAAACGGTATATTTCAATTGAAAACGATATCATAAGTGGAGGTTGAAAATATGGTGAAAACAATAAAAGTTGTGACAATCGGTGGTGGCTCAAGTTATACCCCTGAATTAATTGAGGGGTTTATTAAACGGGCAGATGAGTTGCCAATTCGAGAAATTTGGTTAGTTGATATTGAAGCAGGAAAAGAAAAATTAACAATTGTTGGTGAACTTGCGCGAAGAATGGTTCAAAAGGCTGGATTAGATTGGCAAGTTCATTTAACTTTAGATCGTCGCGAAGCACTTGCCGGAGCTGATTATGTGACAACACAATTACGTGTTGGGTTATTAGATGCGCGTGTAAAAGACGAACGAATTCCACTTGAACACGGTATGCTTGGACAAGAAACCAATGGTGCTG
>JBOFSL010000134.1:0-3174 GCA_051651525.1 Culicoidibacterales bacterium
TTAATCAAAAAGTATTACCCCAAATACAATATTAAACTCAAAGATGAAGGTAGTTATCCATTTTTGGCGATTACGAATGAGAAACATCCACGGATTATTTTAACTCGCGATGCGAAACGCAAGTATGCGGCGATTTTCGGACCGTTTCCGAATGTCAAAGATGCACGTGAAACTTTGGAAGTTTTGCACCGGATGTACCCATTCCGCAAATGTGAACAGTTACCAAAAAAAGAGTGTTTGTATTATCACATTCACCAATGTTTGGCACCGTGTATCCTCCCCGTTGATCCAAGTGAATACGAACAGTTGAGCCGAGAAACTCAACGGTTTTTAAAAGGGGATCAGCGCGAGGTTTTAACTGATTTAGAAACGAAAATGTTACGTGCAAGTGAAATGATGGAATTTGAACAAGCAATTGAATATCGTGAGCTGATTCAGGCGATTCAACGGATTGCGACTCAATCGCTCGTGCAACAAAGTGATTTGGATAACCACGATTTCTTTGGATTTTACTACGATAAAGGTTGGCTCAGTGTGCAAGTGTTCTACATGCGTGAAGGAAAACTAATTGAACGTAAATCGAATGTTGTTCCCTATGTTGGTGATCCACTTGAAGCTATGACGACGTTTATTGCCCAATTTTATCAAAGTCGGAATAACTTAAAACCGAAAGCAATTTATACGTCGGCACTGCTTGATATTGAACTATTACAAGCGTTTTTAGGTATCAAAGTATTTACCCCGAAACGCGGGAAGAAATTCCAGTTAGTTGAACTAGCAAGTGAAAATGCGATGAAACAATTGGAAACACAATTTCAATTGTTGGATCGAAATGAACAACGAACATATGGTGCAATTGAACGTTTAGGGAATTTATTACACATTCCAAGCCCAACACGGATTGAAGCCTTCGATAACTCGAATACTGGTGATTTAGAACTTGTGAGTGGGATGGTCGTCTACACTGATGGTCAGCCAAATCGCAAAGAATACCGACGTTTTAAAATTCAAACCGTTGATGGTCAAGACGATTACCAAGCGATGCGCGAAGTTATTTATCGTCGATATGTCCGTGTCATTCGTGAACGATTAGCACAACCAAATTTAATTGTCATTGATGGTGGACGTGGGCATGTACAAATTGCTAAAGATGTGCTCGCTTCTTTAGAGTTAGAAATACCGGTTATTGGTTTGTTGAAAGATGAAAAACACCGGACTGCGCAAGTGCTCGATGGTAAAACGATGGAAATTGTTGACCTCGACACCCGTAGTGAAACCTTTTATTTACTGCAACGAATTCAAGATGAAGTACATCGCTATGCACTCGAATTTCATCAATTACGTCGGAGTAAAGCGATGGTGCAGTCAGCGCTTGACGATATTGAAGGGGTTGGTCCGAAGCGGCGTCAACAATTACTTGCCTTTTTTGGTAGTGTGAAGAAAATTCAGGCAGCGACAGTTGCTGAATTAGCTAAAGTTGTCCCGCAACAACTCGCACAAAAAATTTATGATCATTTAAAGGAGTCGACAACATGAAACAAATCATTTTAGCAACAAATAATCACCATAAGTTACAAGAATTTCGAAGTATGTGTGAACCACTTGGAATTCACGTGCTGAGTTTAAAAGATATTGATATCATCATTGAAATTGAAGAAAATGGAACGACGTTTGCCGAGAATGCGAGTATGAAAGCAGAAACAATTGCGAAATTGACAAACTTGCCGGTATTTGCAGATGATTCAGGATTAGTTGTTGACGCGTTAAATGGTGCACCAGGAATTCATTCGGCACGTTTTGCCGGTGAACATGGGAATGATGCGGCGAATAATACGAAATTATTACGTGAACTCGTTGCGATTCCAGCAGCGCAACGGACGGCGCGATTCATGTGTGTCATCGCCTATGCTCAACCGGGTCTGAAAACACAAACGTTTACCGGGACGTGTGAAGGAACAATTGCGATGAATACAGGTGGTGAGAGTGGGTTTGGTTATGATCCATTGTTCATCCCCCAAGGGCAAAGTCAAACGTTTGCACAATTTACAGCTGATGAAAAAAATCAAATTAGTCACCGTGCGAAAGCACTCGCACAATTGCGGACGATTGTATAAGTAAATAAAAAAACGAATCGCGAGATTCGTTTTTTTAGTCATGTTTGTGAAATTGTTGTTCTAAATACGCAGCAAAAGCAGCCATTTTAAAACTTTCAAAATCAGGATACTCAGTTGTTGTTTGAATAATTTGTTCTAAAGTTACGCTTTGCTGTTGCAATAAACTATGCAAAGTTGAGTGGACACCGTTCGTTGCCGCTAACATAAAGTCTGATGTGAAAAATTCATCATCAGCAATTGCTAAATCATTGTGTGTAACCATTTCGTTTTTGATTTGAAAATGGAAAGTTTCGGTTGTTTTGATGACTTTAAGGCCATCGGTATTGTCTGCTTTTTGTGCCAAAATCGGTTCCTCCTCGCTTCATTCAGATGAAGGTAAACTTATCATATCATGCTTTTGTGCAAGCTAACTTAAATAGTCATAGAGTTTCACCTAAAAATCGCTTTAATTGCCGCAAACAAATTGTTTTCAGGAACGATTTTCATTACAATAGGCGAGAGAAATATCATTGGGGGAAAAAGAAATGCCAAAAGATAAACGAATTATTTTAGTTGCAAATTGTATTGTAAATCCATATTGCCGCGTACATGTGCTCGGGAAAAATTTCCCATTAACACATGAACTGTCGGCGTATTTAGCGAATACACGGACAGGGGTGATTCAATACCATTGTCCAGAATTTACGGCAGGTGGCTATAACCGGAATCCACAAGGTCGTCAACAATATGACAATGTCTTTTTCCGTGAACATTGCCGTGAAACGTTTGCGACACCATTGAAAATGATTGAGGAATTTGTTCAAAATGGCTATCGCTTAACAGCCTTTGTCGGATTACAAAATAGTCCAAGCTGTGGAGTGCATTGGAAAAAGCATAAAGAAAATAAATATGGCTATGAATCATGGATGGAAAGTCCAGGGGCAGCAAGTGACGATGAACAAATGGGGATTATGACTGAAGTCGTAGTTGAAGGATTACGTTCAATTGGTGTAGAAGTACCACTCATCGAATTTCCGCTTAGTTCACCAATTGGTTCGCCAGAACATCAAGGCTTTTGGTA
>JBOFSL010000135.1:0-3648 GCA_051651525.1 Culicoidibacterales bacterium
ACTTTATCACTCGTGGGTACACGGCTAAAATTGAACAGCATCATGATTTATTGATGTATGATGTGAAAATTGCCGTTCAAGGTAATCCGAAAGTAACAATTGTTATTCCAACACGTGACCATTTCGACGATGTTGACCAGTGTATTCGCTCAATTCAACAATATGCTGGTTGGAGTAATTATGAAATTATTTTAGTTGATAATCAATCAATACCAGCACAACGACAATTATTGAAGCAGTTAGCTGAAGAAATTGAGTCAATGCAAATTCTTGAAGCAAACTATGAGTTTAACTATGCAAAATTGAATAATCAAGCAGTGGTACAAAGTGATGGTGACTACATACTCTTGCTCAATAATGATACAATTTGGACAGAACCGGAGACATTAACGCGATTACTAGGAATTGCACAATTACCAGAAGTTGGTGCAGTTGGTTGTCGGTTATTGTATCCTGATCAAACGATTCAACATGCAGGAGTCATCCTTGGTTATCATGAAATTGCAGGACATTCTGGTGTTGGACTAGCAAGTGATGCACCAGGTCACTATGGACGGAATGTTTCACTGTACAACTATGCTGCGGTAACTGCCGCTTGCTTATTGGTGAAGCGATCACAGTACGAGGCTGTTGCAGGTTTAGATGAAAATTTCCAAGTTGCGTATAACGATGTTGATTTTTGTTTAAAATTACTGACGAACGGTTGGTATAATGTTCATGTAGGACAAGTTTCAATGATTCATGCGGAATCGAAAAGTCGTGGACACGATTCATTGCAATCACAACGCTATCAGCAAGAATGTCAATTAATGGAACAAAAATGGCACGCTTTATTGAAAAATGATCCTTATTATAATCCTAACTATTCCAAACGAGTTGGAGAAATGTACAAATTAAAAACTCGCTAGTCTTAGCGAGTTTTTTTCCTAAAGGGGTAGAGAAATGATGTACGAATTAGCTTTGATTATTCCGGTGTATAATGGAATCAAAAAGTTACCTAAATTACTAGATTCACTTTTACCGCAACTAACAGAATCAGTTCAATGTGTCTTCATCGATGATGGGAGTCAAGATGAGAGTTATCAGTTTTTGTGCGAAGCGACAAAAGAATATGATACAATTAAAGTAATCGCAAAACAAAATCAAGGTGTAGCTTCTACCCGTAATCGTGGGTTAGTAGAAGCGAGTAGTGACTATATTTGGTTTGTTGATGGTGATGACTGGCTTGAAAACACTGCGATTACTGAGATTCAAGCAGTATTAAAAAATACTAATGCACCAATGATTCACTTTAATTTTATGGATCATTTTTTGAATGGTACGGTACAAATAAACCAATACTTTTTAAATTCTAAGCAAGAATATTGTGGACAAGAATTTTATCAACAAGGGATTGAATTATTTCAGTATGAATTAAAAAATATGGTGTGGTCGTTTGTATTTAAACGCACATTCCTAGATGAAAATAATTTAAGGTTCGATGAAACACTACCGATTTTTGAGGATATTATTTTTTTAGCACAGTGCTATCAAAAAAATAAAAAAATTGAGATTATCAATAAAGCACTCTATCATTACCAACAACACCCGCAGTCATTGACACATACAAAAAGTCATTTTCAAATTGAAAACTATCAAAAAGTTGTCGAAGTACTAGAAGGTGTAGCAAAAGACCAACAACAATGGCAGAAAGCTGTAAGTTGGTATTGTTTACTCCTTCTTAGTTCTGGGGGGATAGTCGCAAATTCAACATTGGGAATCGAATTACTTCAAAAAAATAATTTACATATATTTGCGAAATATCCGAAACTTTATGAGTTACTGTGGAAAGTGAAAATCATAGTTAATCGCGGAGCAAGAAAATTATGCAAGCAACGAATGTTGTGGCGATAGGAGAAAAAATGGGAAATTTGATGAAACCAGAGATTAGTATTATTGTGCCAATTTACAATGTTGAAGCATATTTGCAAGTATGTTTACAGTCACTTGTTGAACAGACGCAAGCAAATTTAGAAATTATTTTAGTTGATGATGGAAGTACAGATGAAAGTAGCAACATTGCAGAGCAATTTGCGAATCAGTATGATCATCTTCATTATTATCACAAACTAAATGGTGGACTCTCTGATGCGCGGAATTTTGGATTGAAACGTGCGCAAGGCACGTATGTTGCTTTTATGGATAGTGATGACTGGGTTGCACCGGATTATTACGCCCAACTGTTACAGTGCGCTCAAGACACACACGCAGATCTTGTTTGTAGCGATATCACGTATGTATACGCTGAACATGAAGCAATCGTCAAAGGCAGCGATTTTGAAGGTGTGATTGGTAAACAAGATGAACAATACCCACGCTATTTATTGTCAACTTTTCCGATGGCCCAAAATAAGTTATTCAAGAAGGCGGTTATCGATGACTTGAAACTTCAATTTCCCGTTGGACTTCTGTATGAAGATGTCGCATTTTTCTATCGGATTTATCCATATTTGACGAAAATTGCGTATAAACCAATTGCTGGGTTTTATTATCGTCAACGTGAAAATTCAATTATGCAAGCTGTCTCTGAACGGGTATTGGAAATAGAAGCTGTCTTAGTTGGAATTCGACAGTGGTATGATGAGCGAAATTTGTTATCTCAATATGCTGATGAAATTGAATATAGTTTTGCGCGGCATTTACTTTTCGCTTCATATGGACGGCTTATGAAAAGTCCGGATTATCAATTTGTGAAGGAATCAACGCGTCACCACTGGGAATTATTGAATCACTATTATCCGAACTGGCGAAAAAATCGGTATTGGCAAGATGAAACATTATTCCGTGTCAAATCACAGAAAGTGCTATACTTCGGATTAACGAAATGGATATACCAACTACTTGTTTTTGCACTATATAAAAGTAAAAAAATCGTGAGTAAGAAGACTGTGAATAAATAGGAGAGATTGAAAATGGAAGATTTACGTAAAGTACAACTTTATTTATTGGATGAAGTTGTAGCAATTTTAGATCAAAATGAAATTGATTATTTTTTAGATGCTGGAACATTGCTAGGTGCTGCTCGTCACAAGGGGTTTATTCCATGGGACGATGATATTGATATGGCGATTGAGCGCAAAGATTACGAACGTACAATTGAATTATTACATCAAAAATTACCTGAAGATATTGAAATTGATATGAGTGTTACTGATATTAATTTAATTCAAGGAACACCAATTGCAATTCAATATAAATATAGTGCAATTAAAGAGCAAGATAAAGGAACAGATAGTAAAGTCTTCATTGATTTATTCGTATTTAGCCGTACAAAACCAAGTTTTGTTCAATCTTTATTTGGTAAAATTTTTGGACGAGTTATTGTGACATCGAGAATCCCATATGTTCAAAGTGGTGCATACAAAGCGAATTATGGTAAAGCATTTGTATTAGCGATGGAACTCGTTAAAAAAATACCAACATCATACATTGAAAATAAAATTAAAAAGCTTCGCGAAAAACATCGAGATGAATTATTTATCGCTATGGATTATAAAACATGGGCAAATGTCAAACATGCGCATCCATTAGATAAAATATATCCATTGAAAAAAATGGAATTTGAAGGCTTCGAATATAAAGTCCCAAATGATGTTGATGATTTCTTGA
>JBOFSL010000136.1:0-2046 GCA_051651525.1 Culicoidibacterales bacterium
GTCACATCAAAAGCATGATGATTGACTTTAAAGACTGTTATTACAACTTGATCACGAAGTTCGAATTTATTGTCGTTATTACAATACAGAACGACTTCATTCAAGACATGAATATCAAACACTTCAACAAGTGAAGCAACAACGAATCCAATATGCACCCTAATTTTGAAAATTACTATCCATTAGTGGTACATAACACTTGACCCCGTTAGGTGATTTGAGTTTAGTCATGTAAGCAGGATAAGGAAAGGGTAGACCTTTGGCCTACCTTTCGATTGGAAAACTCAGCAGTGCCGAGTTTTGATGAGGTTTTACCTATGGTAGACGTGGATAGATTCATCATGATATGTTGGTAGATTGACTAGCTAATATCTATATTTAAATTCATAAAAAAACGCCCTAGTCTTTGCGACTATTACGGGCGATATTTCGTAATTTTATAATTCCTGGATGTTCTGTTGTTTTAAAATAATCATCAATTGAGTATTTATCTGCTGGTAATATTGCTAATAACAAGGCATTTAGTATTTGGGTATTGAGCTGTATTCGATACTGAATTTGTTTATTGGCTTGTCGTTCTTGATCAAGTTGGTGCTTAAGCTTAGTATTTTCTGCTTCTAAATCTCGAATCATGCTTTTTGCATTTTCTGTTTCTTTGAAATCATATTGATGGAGAAATTCTAAGAACACCTCTCGTTGAGGTATTCTTTTGTAGTGGGCAATTTCTGCCAGTTTCTCCGCATCAGCAGGACGAATTTTAAAACTGACTTGTTTTATCTCATGTGAGTTCATCTGCTCCCTCCTTTTAACGTATGTATTCATATTGCTATGTTGATTCGCTTTTTCTTCTTGTAGCTGTCGTCAGCAAGTCTTGCTGCACTTGTGATTGCTGCAATGCTTGGTCAAGGTCTTGTCCAATTGGTAGTGGGAATACGTCATACGTAATTTGTGCTTGTGCTAACTGTTCTCCTATTCGTTGTGTGGCTTTCTCTCCAGCCGAGTCATGATCAAGTGCTAATACAACTGGTACAGCTAATTGTTTAATCAATTCAAGTTGCTTCGTACTCAATGAACTCCCTAAAAGAGCGACAGCCTGCGGAAAACCTTGTTGATGACAACGCATGACATCAAAGACACCTTCAGTCACAATCAAGTTCCCACGCTCTTTTGCTGAGTGTTGTGCACGATGATAGTTAAATAACATTGAAGACTTTTGAAAAAGTGATGTCGTATTCGTCAATAAATACTTTGGTTGTCTCTGTTCATCATATACTCGGCCATTATAGCCAATTACTGATCCAAATTCATCGTGAAGTGGAATTGCTACACGATTTTCCATTTTAAAAGCGATTCGGCCATCTGATTTTCTAAATAGCACTCCTGCTTCAGCTAATTGTTCAATAATTGCGCCATCATTGCGATGAATTTGCACACTTACTTCTTGATCAACATAGGAAATATTAAATACTTTTGCCGTCTCACTCGTGATTCTCCTTTTGGCCAAATATAATTTCATCGGTTCTGGTAGTTTCACATCATCAATTTGTGTCACTTTTTGATAAAATTCCAATACTGCATGAAGTTCAGCTTTAGTATATTTTTGAACTATCGGTTCCGCTTTAATTTGTAACGTTCGTTGATATTGTTGCTGTTTAGACCACTGATAGAGACATGCAACTGCTTGACTAAAACTAAAATCATGTTGTTTACGAATAAAGCTAATAGCATTGCCACCTTCACTTAAACCAAAGTCATACCACGTATTCGTTTCAGGAAAAACATGAAAACTTGCTGTTCGTTCACTTCTAAATGGGGAGTAGCCACAATAACTTCTCCCTGTTTTTCTCAAAACCACATAGTGTTCTGCAATCTGCTTCATATCAATTTTCTGCTCGATGTCTTGAATCAAATAATGATTCACAATCTTTTTCCCTTCATATGCAGATATAATTTGATTATCTGATAGTTGCTCAAATCCAAACTGATTGACACTCTTTTTTTGAAATGTTGCTATTACTCGTTCGGGTGTTTTTTCTAGAAGTGTCA
>JBOFSL010000137.1:0-1510 GCA_051651525.1 Culicoidibacterales bacterium
GTGCCGAATCAGTTGCTCGCTTTCTAAATCAAAATGGCTATGTAAAAAGTGGTTGTGCTGTGTTGAATTTATTGCGAAAGACCTATAAAACTTGTTATTCCCAACAACATTTAAAATATATTGGTGTTGATGATTTTTCGTTTCGTCGAGGGATACATTTTGGAACAATCATTTGTGATTTAGAAACGAATCGCCCAATTGAACTTCTTCAGTCACGAACAACAAAAGATTTTTGTGACTGGCTAAAACAACATCCTGGAATTGAACTTGTTACTCGTGATCGGGCAACCACTTATACCAAAGCAATTAACACGATTAATCCAAACATTATTCAAATTGCTGATAAATGGCATTTTCTCAAAAATGCACTTGAGATTATTAAAGGAATAATCTCAAGTTATTTTCAAAAGGGTTGGTACATTACTGAAAAAAGACAGTATCCATCCAACTATCAGCCTATTTCTTCCCACAAAATTCGTAAAAATCAAGAATTATCATTGAAACAACAAGAAAAATGGAAATTAATTCAACTTGTTCAAGAGACATATATCAAAATTGGATCAATTCGCGAAACAGCTGCACAGTTAAAGTTAAATCGTGTTACAGTTAAAAAATATCTTGCGTTACAGGAAGTTCCAATACAACAAAGACGTGAAAGAATCAATCAATTTACTCCTTTTCTTGATAAAATTATTCTTTGGTGTCACGAAGGCAAATCAGCAGCGTGTATACATAAACGATTGTTAGGATTGGGCTTTACAGGTGCTAGGTCGTCTACACGAACCAAAGTTCAGATGATAAAAGAAAAATTCCCTCCCTCAGCAGTATCTGACTTAAAACAAGGAACTCATAGAAGATTAGTTGCTTCGAATTTTCAGCTACGTTCATTACTATGGCGAAAGCCATTATCTCTTACCATCAATGAACACAAGATATTACAACAATTATTCCGTCATTATCCACTTTTAAGTGAATTATATTCAGCCATCCAATATTTTCGTGATATTGTGACTTATAATCATGCTTGGAAATTAAATCAATGGTTAGATAAATATAGAAACCATGAAATTAAGCCACTTAAAAATTTCTGTATTCGTATGAAACGCGATCAAGAATCAGTGTATAATGCCCTTATTCATCCGTATACAAATGCAGTTTGTGAAGGAAATGTCAATCGTCTCAAAATGATTAAACGACAAATGTATGGTCGTGCGCATTTTGATTTATTGCGAATAAAAATTTTACATAGTTAACACATTTCACCAAAATTAAGGAAGAACCGTTTTTTTTGCGTCATTCAACATAATAATACCTCCATTGGAATTAGTTCACTTACGCTGATGAATAGCGATGAGATTGTCAAATTCTTGGAAGAAAGAGCCGATGCGGGCTTGTTCTTCAGTTATCGGTATTTTTATTTTTATTCCCATAAAATCTTCATATGTTATATTCAACAACCCATCCATACGAGCACCAGAACTGATAAGCTTGCCTAACTCTTTATCAGGTA
>JBOFSL010000138.1:0-3042 GCA_051651525.1 Culicoidibacterales bacterium
TACACCGGCCATCGCCATTGATGGACGCCCAAGCAATTGCACAAGCATTTGTTGATTTAAAAGCAGCCGGAAAAGTTCAAAACTTTGGAGTTTCAAACTTCTATCAAGATCACTTTAGCCTCATCCAATCAGCAATTGATCAACCACTTGTGACGAATCAAGTTGAGGTTTCAGCGGTTTGTCATGAACACATTGACAATGGAAATCTTGATTTCTTGCAAATGAAGCAGATTGCACCAATGGTGTGGTCACCTTTAGCAGGTGGGCGAATTTTCAATTCTGAGTCAGCCTCAGATATTCGGACGAAGCAAGCAGTGGAAGCAATTGCCAAAGATTTAGGGGTGAGCATTGATGCGGTCCTCTACGCGTGGTTATACAAAATGCCAAATAATTTAATGCCAATCGTTGGTTCAGGCAAACTTGAGCGTGTCGATGTTGCAATTGAGGCACTTGATGTTCACTTAACAACGCAACAGTGGTTTACAATTTATCAAGCACAACTTGGTCATACGATTAAGTAAACGCGAACATTGGCTAAATACCGATAATGAACCGGAGGAATCAGAATATGAAAAATTTTTTAGGCAATGCCTTAAAGCGCGAAGCAAAACGAGAAATTACCAAACAAGTAACCGGAATGATTCCAAGACCAAAGAATAATCCGGACGAGCCAATCAAAAACATTGTTGAAAATGCCGTTGCTCGTGAACTTCGTCATCAAACCCGAAAACACATCAACAAAAAATTTAACAAGTAAGTCTTGAGGGAATGATTCGAGTCGACGATAAGAGGAGTTTTTAGAATGAAGCATGAATTTCGCAAGCATGAAAAAGTGTTATATGGAACAAAGGCACAGCCGACGTTAATCGAGGTGCCTGTGCAACGCTACTTATGTATTAAGGGAGAGGGGAATCCGAATTCAGCTGATTTTTCTGAACGGGTTACTGCACTGTATTCACTGTCCTATGCGATTCGGATGATGCCTAAAGCAGGCTTTACGCCACCTGGTTATTTTGAATATACGGTTTACCCGCTTGAAGGGCTTTGGGATTTAAATGAAGATGGGCGAGCGAGTGCGACTTTTGATAAGGAGAACCTGGTCTATACTTTGATGATTCGCCAACCTCATTTTGTTGATCAAGCTGTGATTCAACGTGCGTTTGAGCGTGTCCAAAGCAAAAAGCCCCAGCCGTTATTGAGCGAAGTTTTTAGCAGCGAGATTACAGATGGCTTAGCAGTCCAAATGTTGCATGTTGGACCATTTGACGATGAGCCGGCAAGTTTTGCGCAAATGCACGCATTTCTCGCTGAACACAATCTTACCATTAAAACGTTAGTTCACCGAGAAATTTACTTATCAGATGTTCGGAAAACGGCACCTGAAAAGTTAAAAACGCTGTTACGCTATCAGGTGGAACATCAAAATCTTGAATAATACTCAGAAAAAACCTGAATGTGGATATCCACATTCAGGTTTTTTTGTTTTTTCGTGGGAATTAGCCGTTTTTTTATCGAAAAAATATCAAAAAATGATAATTTGATGTATAATAAAAAAGAAAAAATGAAAGTGAGTCGACTTAGATGATTACATTCCCAATTATACAACCTCATGATTTGCAAGCTTTTACAATAATTGCAAAGTGGGATAATGATCCCAAATTAGCCGAGTTTTTCCGTCCTAATTTTAGTTTAGAACCTTTACCGCACGTGACCGCAGAGGAATTACAGCAAGCCGCTAAAAAGGGTGCTGCAAACAAATCACTTTATTTCATCGAAGCAGATGGAGTACCGATTGGTTATATTAGTATAGAAGCGAACTTTTTCATGTTGTTATCACAAACTGAAGCTGCTTGGATTAGTCTATGTATCGGTGAAGCGAGTTGGCGTGGACGTGGAGTTGGGCAACAAGCACTCGCATTTATCGAAGAGATTGCTAGAAAACAAGGCTTTCCGCTCATTGAATTAGGTGTTTTTGCGTATAACACTCCAGCACAAGCATTGTACAAGAAATGTGGTTATCAGCAGTTTGCCAATGTGCCTGCTTTTGTCTACTATCAAGGTCAAAAGCATGCCGATCTCCGCTTTAAAAAACAATTATTCGACTAAAAGAAAGAAGGATATCTGATGTTACCAACATGTATTATTACTGGAATTGCCGGTGGAATTGGTTCGGTTTTAGCACAACAATTCGAAGCTGCTGGCTACCAAATTGTCGGTCTTGACTGTGTGCCAAGGCCAGCACAATTAGCTGAAACTATTGACTATTATGAAGTAAACCTCCGTAGTCAAAAAGCAACGGTGGAGTTTTTTGAAACTTTAGCAACCAAAAATTATCAATACACGGTTTTGATTAATAATGCAGCAATGGCTGACTTCCATGAAGCTCTCGAACTGGTTTCGACCACAGATCTCAATAAAGTGATAATGGTCAATCTCACTGCGGCGATTTTATGTAGTCAACAATTTTTGGAATTAAATAAGCCAGAATCGTATGGTCGCATTATCAATATTGCTTCAACACGAGCACAACAAAATCAGCCGAATTGGGAATTATATGGGGCGACGAAAGGTGGTCTGATTAGTTTTACTCAAAGTCTTGCAGTTTCATTGATAAGTCTTCCAGTGACGGTGAATGCAATTAGTCCAGGTTGGATTCATTGTGGAGACGAGAGTGAGTTAACACGAATGGATCATTCACAGCACCCATCACGTCGAGTTGGGAGACCAGAAGATATTGCCGCAGCGGCTTTATTCTTGTGCGCACCAGCGAATGATTTTATTAATGGCCACAACCTCGTAGTTGATGGTGGCATGAGTAAAGTCACGTCGTATGAATAAATAGTGAGAAATAAATACAGAGATAGGATGAAAAAAATGAATACAAAAATAAAACAACAGCACAACCGTGCAACCCATTGGAAAAAAATCCTTGTTCTGAGTCTCCTTGTTGTCTTAAGTGGCTGTGGTGCAACTGATGGAGCAAATCCGAATGTATCAGCAGATATTCCCAAAGAATACGAGCAAAACCAAGTCGTTAAAATT
>JBOFSL010000139.1:0-2356 GCA_051651525.1 Culicoidibacterales bacterium
GTCTTGTTTGCAACGATTTTCTTCCCAAATAATGAAGGGTTGATTATTGCGTCACTGTATATTTTAGGAATTGTGGTTGCAATTGTACTTGGTGCAATTTTCAATCGGACAATTTTCAAAGGTGATGACGAACCGTTTATCTTAGAAGTACCGGAATATCGTATTCCAACGTTGAATAATATTACTAAACAAACTTGGGAAAAAGGAAAAGGCTTCATCAAACGAGCAACGACATTTATCATTGCTGCCAATGTTGTCGTTTGGACTTTGTCACATCTTGGCTTTGTACCAACCTGTGGGTATGTTGAAAATTTAGACCAAAGTATTTTAGCTATGATTGGGACATGGTTTGCCCCAATTTTCGCACCATTAGGGTTTGGAAATTGGCAATCAGTCGTTGCAATTATTAGTGGATTTATGGCAAAAGAGTCAGTTGTGTCAACACTCGGTGTCTTATTCGCAAGTGCTGATGGTGATTTGGCGAATGTATTACCAACATACTTCACAACAGCAAGTGCATATACTTTCTTAGTGTTTACGCTATTGTACACACCGTGTATGGCGGTGATTGCAACGGTAAAAAAAGAGTTTGGAACGAAAATGATGTGGATTATCGCAATTTACCCAGTCATTATTGCGTGGATTGTCGCATTCTTCGTTTACAATCTGATGCAACTGTTCTAATTTCAAATATGTTAGGAGTGAAGGGATATGGAAATACTCTTATTTAGTTTAATTTTAGTTGTCGCAGTACTTGTGTTAACGCAACCATTGTGGCGGCGTTTGCTGATGGGCTCAACTGATACAGTTGATGAATGTGCAAGTCAAAGCAAGTGCGCAACGAAAGATTGTACGAAATGTCCAATCCCACAAGGGCACTTACATACCTATATTGAAAAAACCTATCCCCAAAAAAAATCACCAGAAAATCGCGAATAAAATTCGCGGTTTTTTTGCTTTACGAGAGAAAGACAATTAATAAGTGGCTTTTGTCGTTTTTTTGTTGAAAAACTAGGAAAGTCTTTGACATATTAACAAATAAAAAGTAACATGAATAGTAAGTTTAGTTTTAATACTATGAAAAAATAGGGGAGGATAAAAATGTTAGGTTTTTTACAAAAAATCGGGAAATCGTTAGTATTACCGATTGCAATATTACCACTTGCAGGACTCATGCTCCGTTTAGGGCAAGCGGACATCATTGCTAGTTTGAGTTTTATCCCACTGAGCGAATTAATTTTAACTTACTTTGGATCGGCAGGAAGTGCGATTTTTGATAATTTACCTTTGTTATTTGCAATCGGTGTCGCAGTCGGTTTGTCTGATGATCAACATGGCGTATCAGCACTGGCCGGAGTTGTCTCATATTTAACACTTACCAATGTAACGGCAACGTATTGGGATATAAATATTGATGCGGCAAGCGCGGCAACATTGAATATTTCCTTTTTAGGTGGAATTATGGCAGGGATTATCGGTGGGTTGAGTTACAATCGCTTCCGAAAAGTGCAACTTCCAGAATTCTTTGCTTTCTTTGGTGGAAGACGCGCAACGCCAATTATGGCAGGGTTAATTTCAGTCATCGTCGCGATTCCAATTGCAATGATTTGGCCAGTTATTCAAACTGGTTTGTTAGAAGCTTCAGTAGGAATTGCTGGTTTCGGCGCGGCAGGCGCGGCACTCTTTGCCTTCTTTAATCGCTTATTATTACCACTAGGGTTACATCATATTTTTAATAGTGTCTTTTGGTTCCAATTAGGTGAATTTGGGGGTGTGACTGGTGACTTGAATCGGTTCTTCGCACTCGATCCAACGGCCGGACATTTTATGGCAGGGTTCTTCCCGATTATGATGTTCGGGCTACCAGCAGTCGTACTCGCGATGTACTTTGCTGCGAAGAAAAGTAAGCGCAAAGCTGTGGCGGGGATGTTGTTATCATTAGCACTCACGTCATTCCTAACAGGTGTCACTGAGCCAATTGAATTTTTATTTATTTTCTTGTCACCAATTTTATTAATTGCCCACGCATTGTTAAGCGGATTGTCGATGTTTATCACTGATAGCTTAGGGATTTTGCATGGATTTGCCTTTTCGGCAGGCGCGATTGATTATTTGTTAAATTTTAATTTAGCAACGAAACCACTGCTAATTGTCGCTATTGGTGGTGTGATTGGAAGTTTATATTTTGTAATTTTCTATACGTTGATTACCAAGTTGAACTTACCAACCCCAGGTCGTGAAACCGATGACGAGCTATTAGAAGACGAAAATCAAAAATCACTCACATCAGATGAGGAAATTTATGCAAAATATATAGAGTATTTAGGTGGAGCAGATAATCTGATCACGATTGATT
>JBOFSL010000140.1:0-1016 GCA_051651525.1 Culicoidibacterales bacterium
ATAATTGGTTTTTCATTCATAAAAAAATACCTCCTTCAATTTCGTACCTTTATCGTACTCAATTTTGGGAAGCATTTATAGACGGTCAGATGTTACTTGCTTACAGTGCATCCACTTCGCGATTCCAAAAACCACCACCTTTTTCAACTACCCATGTTCAATTATCCTGAAATTAAAAAAATGACAAGCTGTTGTTCGTAACAACAGCTTGTCATTTTTCATTTATTTTGATATGTCATTATTTCGTATAGTCAATTAAAAATTGGGCATACTCATCTTGTGAGAGCGGTTTCGCAAAGTAATAACCTTGCAAATAATCGATTTTCAATTCTTTTGCGAGGGCGATGTTTTCAATCGTTTCGACACCTTCAATCACGATTGAACAGTTCAAAATTTTACATAAACTGACAATTCCTTCTAAAATTGTATAGTTTCGTTTTTCAGCATTTGTACCTTCGATAAGTAAAAACTCACGTGGAATTTTCACTTCGGTAAAGTTCACTGCTGCTAATCGTGCATATGATGAATAACCAGTCCCAAAATCGTCAATTGAAATTGAAAAGCCGTGCTCAGTTAACTTTTCAATGTTTTCGATCACTTCAATCTCGTTTTGTTCACAAATATTTTCAACAATTTCAATCATAATTTGTTTAGTTGGAATTCCGTATTGCTTCGCGCAATTGACCGCAAAGTCCCAGAAATCGGCTTGAATTAATGAACTGATACAAATATTAATTGAGAAAACTGGAGGAATGTTTGGATTACTACTTAATTCTTGGCAGGCTTTTTTGAAAATGATGCGATCAAATTCCGATTCCTTATCTAAATGTTCAATAATTGGTAAAAACTGATACGGCATGATTAATCCCATTGTTGGATGAATCCAACGACTCAGCACTTCACAGGAATGCACCGCTCGATCAGTATTTGAAATTTTCGGTTGATACACTAACGGAAAACATTCACCATCATTCACCGTAATATCTTGCTTGATTGCAAAATATTTTTTGACGTCA
>JBOFSL010000141.1:0-1332 GCA_051651525.1 Culicoidibacterales bacterium
TGTGCCCAGAAAGGGTTAATGAGAACAAAAAAAGTAAAGATTATGGGTATATTCTGATAAAAACGATAAAAAATCACCAAAAATTCAAGAAAGCTTGATTCTCGGTGACGATGATCTAGTTTTTAGAAGTACCCTTAAGTATGCGATTTTGTACTCTTGTGGGCATTTGAAAGCTTCATACATTTCTTCGGCAGTAATCAGAGTGAGCCAAGCTTCTTGGGTAAAATCCTCAATATTATAAGAAATATGTAATTTACTCAATTGAATTTCAATTATCGTTTTGTACTGTTCGTAGTTATTTTTAATATTTTGATTCATCGTATATTACGCCACTGACTTCCTTTTATTTCAGCGACTCCCTCCTTTTAATGTTTTTGATTTTATCCCTTCACATTTTTTTGAAGGCTGAGCTCACCCTCTCCTCTCAAATGAACTGCATACATTATATATAAATTTACTTTCAAATACAACTATTTTATTCCTTAAATTTCATATTAGTAGGTTTACATGTTTTTATAAAAAAAAAAAGCAAACACTCTATCTTAGCGTTTACTCTACTTTTTGTATTTTTAGCATGATTTATTCGGCATATGTTAATGTTGCTGTTTCAATAACTAAGCCATTTTTGCATTTAAATTCAAACTTTAAATCAACAATTTGTTGGTCGCTTAAATTATACTTTTCACGGAATTCGCGAATTTGTAATGAGGTTGGTTTTTCGACTGTTCCTGTCGTTGCTTGAAATGTTTGTACTGGCATTTGAATGTTCCCTTTGCGTTCTGTTTTTATTTCACCATTAGGCTCCAGTATTTGATTATACGCATTCCCACTCAAAAAACAAGTATTTTTTGCCATTATCCTTCTTTTTCCACAAAAACACGAATTTTCGACTGTTTTTCAAGTTAAATCCATAACAACTCGTGGTTTTATCGTTTATATTGAGATTATTGTTCATGCAATGCAAGAATTCGATTCCCTAACTCCGTTATTTGGGCATACACATCCTCACGTTGGCGTGTCGTATTCGTCATAATTGTCAGAATGTACGGTTTTGGCGCATCAACAATCGCGATATCATGGATATAAATTTCGGTTTCATCAGCGTAATCACCGATTTTATGAGCAACAGCTGATTTCGTTCCATCATATGCTGTACTTGCGGCGAGGCGAGTGTGATCACTCGCTTCATACATCCACATAAGTAGCTCATCATGCCCTGGTGTTGTCGAATCAAGCAAGTAGTTCAGTATGAGTCGCTGCTGTTCCGCCGTGATAATATTTTGACTCAAATCAAATGGCTCAATTTCTGTAATTGCCCAAATATATGCTTGT
>JBOFSL010000142.1:0-1096 GCA_051651525.1 Culicoidibacterales bacterium
AGTTGCCCGAAGGAACAGCTGCAATCATGCTTGATGTGCAATTTGAAAACTTTATGGCGATTTTTGAAAAACTTGATCCGGTTGCTTATGAAAGTTTTGATTTTGAAAATTCAGTGCCGGTTCAAGCGTTTATTTCACAGTTGAGCCGCTTAGTTAGGAATGGGACTGTGGAATTAATCAATGAAAACATCAATCAAATGCGAGCAGGTGAATTGTTCCGTGAGCAAAAAGCAGCAATCACAATCGAAGGAAATTGGTTGTACAACTACTTAAGTTACTATGATGTCCCATTTGAATATCAGGTGTCACAAATACCTAAAGTTCAAGATGAGATCCCAATGGCGACGTATTTTAGTGGCTATGCAATGGCGGAAACAACTCAGCACGAAGCCGAAGCAAGCTTGTTAATTGAATATTTAACCGAAACACTTTCACTGTTTACGTTAGAAAATACGGCTTCATTCCCAGCAAATAAAGTTACGGCTGAATACGTCTTTGCCCAAGGTAATTCAAATTTAGATCAAATTGGCCATGAATTAGCTGATCATTTAAGTTCGGGTGCGACTAGTGGCAAAGATTATGTCCATACAATTTATGCGTATTATTTCGGGCTGAAACTTCCAGAATTAGTTGAAAATCCTGAAAATTCAGCTGAAATTTTTAGTGATATTAAGCAATCTACTGGAGAAGTCAAAGGGTATGTCAATGATTTTGTGTATTCGATTCAACTTGAATAAGTGAATGTCACAGCCTTATTTAAAGCTAGAACACGAACATCGTTCGCTGCTCTAGCTTTTTCTCGTAAGATATTGGTTAAGAAATGCTCAAAAGATAGTTTTTATCATTGCTCCAAGTTATAATATAGAAGTGAGATTTTAGAAAAACGAAAATTTTCTGAAAAAAGGAGACTATTAAAATCATGAACAAGAAAAACTACCTTTTTATCGGAATAATCATACTTTTCACAATTTTAGCACTTATTTTCCTATCACTACCGTTCATACAACCAGCCAAAGTAGTCGAACCAGTCACAATTAATTTTGCCTCATGGGCTGAATCACCGTTAGAAAATATGGTGATTGATCATGTGATTGAT
>JBOFSL010000143.1:0-2552 GCA_051651525.1 Culicoidibacterales bacterium
ATCAACCAGAAGCATACCAACAACTTGCGCCATTTATCGCTAACAAAATTAGTGTGTTAGCTGGTCAAACTGGTGCTGGAAAATCAACGTTGTTAAATCAACTTGATACGGCTTTTCAGCTGCAAACTGGTGAAGTTTCGAAAAGTCTTGGTCGTGGGCGGCATACAACACGGCATGTTGAATTATTACATGTCTGTGATGGATTTGTCGCGGATACACCAGGATTTAGTCAATTAGAATTGAGTGAATTTGATTTAGCTGATGTGACACAAGCCTTTGGTAATTTTTCAGAATATAGCCAAGACTGTAAATTCCGTGGATGTTCACATATTAATGAGCCAAAGTGTGCGGTCAAAGCTGCAGTTGAATCAGGTGTGATTCCACAATGGAATTACGATAATTACCTCAGTTTTATGGACGAAGTGCGTCAACATAAACCACGTTACTAATCATAAAAAAATTAAAATCGCTAAATTAGACAAATGTTGTCCAGTTTAGCGATTTTTTTTGTTTGAACTTACAAAATCAGAAATAATGCGGTATAATAGGAAAAATATTGGTTAAATAAGCCGATAAATTAAGGAGAATGACAGATGAGCCACCCTATTGAAATTGCCCCCTCATTATTAGCCGCCGATTTTGGTCAACTTGCTACAGAAATTGCGAATATTCAAGCAGCAGGAGCAGATTTACTTCATGTTGATGTGATGGATGGAAACTTTGTACCGAACATTTCATTTGGTCCAGTTGTAATTGAAGCAATTCACCAACATGCAACAATTCCATTAGATATTCATTTAATGATTGAAAATCCAGATACATATATTGCTGAATTTGCAAAATTCAAACCAGCGTACCTTGTTGTCCATGCTGAAGCGACTAAACATTTACACCGCACGTTACAATTGATTCACTCATTTGGAATTCAAGCAGGTGTAGCGTTAAATCCAGGGACACCAGTAGCATTTGTAGAAGATGTTTTACCATATGTCGATTTATTGTTAATTATGAGTGTAAATCCTGGTTTTGGTGGTCAAAGTTTTATTCCTGAAACGTATGGGAAAATTGAACGTGCCAAACAGATGATTATTTACCAAGGAACGAAAACAAAGATTCAAGTTGACGGTGGAATTAATCCGGAAACAGCAAAAGAATGTCGTCGCTTAGGGGCTGATATTCTTGTCGCGGGATCAAGTGTCTTTGGTGCATCGGATTATCGTGAAGCAATTACTGCTTTAAAAGCGTAATTTCGATGAAAGTAATGCTTGTCGCGTATACGAATTGGTTGCCAAACTTAGACGCATATGATTATGTTATTGCGGTTGACAGTGGGATACGGCAGTTTGCGAAAGCACAGCGGAGTTGTGACTATTGGATTGGTGATTTTGATAGTATCGATGCTATTGAGCCTTATCAACGTTTTACGAAAGTGACAAAACAATTACCGAAAATGAAAGATGAAACTGATACACATGCCGCACTGTTATTTGCAATTGAACAGTTACAAGCCACAGAGGTGACAATCATTACGACCCATAGTGGCCGTTTTGATCATCAATATGCACAGATGTTGCTCTGCCAATTTGGTATCAAGAATGGAGTTCAGGTTAAAATTCAGTCGCAAACAGCGGAAATTGAGTTGTTAACGCCAGGGAGTTATCGATTTGAAGCGAATGACTATCCGTATTTTTCAATATTTGCTTGGCAACAACAAGTCGGTGATTTAACATTCAAGCATGTCATCTATCCACTCGAACACGTGACAGTAGCTCCAGATAGCCCGTTAGGGATTAGTAATGAGCTAGTCGGCCCGTGGGCACAACTTGAATTTGGAAGTGGGTTACTACTCGTTATTCGCAGTCGTGATGAATAAATTTGAAAAGGACTACAAAATCGGTAGTCCTTTTTTATTGAAATAACTAGCAAAATTGAAATCAGCACGGTACAATAAAAATGGATAATACATTTAAAGAAAGATGTGGGGATGAGCAAATGGCAAATATCTTTGGAAAAATGGCAGCAGATACACTAGGAATTTCGGATATTGGAACAATCATTGATTCGACAAACTTTGATAAAGTTGATGGCGATGATTATATCATGCACGAGGATTTTGAAAAAATTTATTTTGTGATCAAATCTAAATCAGATGAATATGTGTTTACGAATTTTGGTTTACTTCATGTTGATGGTACTAACGCGATGAGTAAAAAGCGCACAGTACGACGCTATGATTTTTATAATCAAAGAGTGAGTCGAGTTACCTTGGAAACAGCAGGTTCAGTTGATTTAGATGTTGAAATTAAATTTGTGCTAGGGGAAACAGTTTTTAGTATCGATGTCGATAAGCGTCAGCTTGAACTATTAAAAGATTTGTATAAAACACTGATTGAAATTAGCTTATTACAAGTGAAAAATAAAGTTGCAGTTGAAGATGCAATGCTTAGTTTGAAAATGGCGAATGATGTACTTGCTCGTAATCAGTTCGAGGGGACAGCAGCCCAGACGATTGAACATGTGACAAATTATAATTTTGCATGGCTACAAAATGC
>JBOFSL010000144.1:0-2290 GCA_051651525.1 Culicoidibacterales bacterium
CCAAGTATCCTATCGCCGTATTCATCAATCAGTTGGACGCATTTATTGGTGGACACAGGCTCATTTGCTACTCTTCTTCTTCTTATCGATGCAAGGCATCATTTTACGGTTAATCATGCTCAATAATACCCAAAATTCAATCTACAATGTCATCTTCTTAACTCTTGTAGCCGGTATTTTCTTTACGATTTCTTTGATGAAACAGTTAATGACGTACGGATCAGATATCCCACGAATTAATGTCTTTTGGAAAACTCACTATCATTCATTAATTTATTGGAATGTTTCACTCGGTTTTGTCGCACTGCTCATCTCATCCATTACCTACTTCATTCCTTTCTATTTTGTCCTCATTTTCGCAATTATCCTTTTAGTTTTGAGTATTAGCTATGCCATGAAACTGTGGGCTCAAGGTATCATATATGCAAAATGTTCTGAAAAATAAACAATAAAAAAAGGATAAGTCTCACGACTTATCCTTTTTTAAATGTATTGTCTGATCACCAATGTGATTAACTTTTGAACACGTATATTTTATTTCAATTATAAAACGAAATAACTTGTCATGGTCAGACACTTGCAACGATGACCCTAGGTAAGCTCCGTCACTTTCAATCACGATACTTCCTGAATCACCAACTAAAACTGGTAGTACATTAATCGTATTGATTATCGAGCCTAATGAGCTATCTCCAACGTTTAATTGGATTGTCCATCCCCACCTACAGTGACAGTTCCCACTTCTTGCGTTATGATTATTGCTTGAAACGCGAATAAATTGTAACTGATTCTCCCATACTTGCACCACGTTTCCAAAGTAAAGACCGCTTGGTTTACAATTGCACGCCCTGCATCAGCCTATGATAAAGCTAGTTGTGTCGGTACGACCACAGCTTGCTACGTTTCATATTGTGTTGTTGTGTTACTTTCAAGTGAATTTGTTGCACTTTCAGCTTGTACTTGTGCTTCTACTGCCGCTTTTGCTTGGGCATCTGCCGTTGCTTGGGCATCTGCCGTTGCTTGGCCTCTGCTTGCACTTGAGCTAAAGCGACAACTTTTGTTGTTTCACGTTCTTCAAGTTGTTCTTGTTGTTAGTCACTTTCACTTGTTTGGCTAAAACCTCGGTTTTATATGAACTAACTGTAACTATACCTCCAGTTAATACCATTATTCCAGCTACCATTAACACACCAATTTGTTTTTTTAACTTTAAGAAGAGTCCTCCTTCTATGTAAGTCAGTTCAAAACTGACAAAGTTATTTTTGTATGCAAAAATTATACTGCTTAGAGCATTGAAAACAGAAAATTGTCTAACTTTTTAAATTAAAAAAACAGACCGAAGTCTGTATGTTTTAGCAAGTTTCTTCGTCACCAAGTAACGTTTGACACGCTTGCATTTTATTGACAAAATGTGCTTCGAGGCGATAGATTGGATGACCTTTTTGTGAGAAGCGTGCTTCATATTCAGTCATAATATTCCCTTCAAAATTAGAATTGTGTAAATCAAGACTCATATAATCATATTTCATCCCATAATTTGCTAAACTCATTAACGAATATTCAAATAAACTACGGTTATCTGTTTTGAAGTGAATTGTTCCATAATCAGTAATTGTTTCATATTGCTTCAAGAAGTTTTCATGCGTCAAACGACGTTTTGCATGTTTTGTCTTTGGCCATGGATCAGAAAAGTTTAAGTACACGCGTTCAACTTCACCACGTGCAAACATCTCATCAATTTGTTCGGCATCAACACGAACCAAACGTAAATTTGGTAACGGGTCTTTCATCAGACGCTCTAAAGCAATAATGATGACACTATCCATTTTCTCAATCCCTAAATAATTAATCTCAGGATTTGCTTGCGCCATTCCGTATAAGAATCGCCCACGTCCCATTCCAACTTCAATATGTAGTGGTTGGTTTTTTTCAAATGTTTGTTGCCAACTTCCACGGTGGTCTTTTGGCTCAGGAATAACATAGTGTGGGTTATTCTCAATTGTTTCTTTTGCATGGGGGATATTTCGTAAACGCATAGTACCCAACCTTTCTGTTCAGTCATCAAAAAATATGTTTGTAAAATTTTTAGCGGTTTTATTTTATCGTACTTTCATCAAAATGACAAGTGCGATAAAATTAAATTATTCGCTTTACCGCACACGATTCATCTGATAAATCATTAATAACCCTTCTAACAATAAATTCTCATCAATAAAATCAATTGTTTTCGCATGCATGGCAATTAGACGTGCTTGCCCCCCTGTTGCCACAACTCGTTTTGGATTTGGTA
>JBOFSL010000145.1:0-1123 GCA_051651525.1 Culicoidibacterales bacterium
TGGAAGCTTATTTGCCATGGGCAGAAAAGATTCAAGTAACTTGTGCCAAAATATAACAATATGAAAAGCTCACTGCTTCTGGACTTATTGTACCAAGGCAGTGAGCTTTTTTATATACGGTGGATAGTTACTTGCTTACGGTTCGTGGCCTTTTTTTGTGAAAATGATACCATTTTTGATACCATCAGGACAATCTGCGGTATTTTTGAGAGTAAAATCAGGCTCATCTGCTTAGTTCATTTTCGTATCCTCAATTGCAATAACAAATTGCACTAGTTTTTGAAAACTAAAATATAATTGAATAAACAAGTAATTCTAGTTCTTGTTGTAAACGTTCTCGAGGTGAATCATAACCAAGGATTTTACGAGGTAATGTATTACAACAATTTTGAATATGAGCGACTTGTTCGTGTGAAATATCACTCATTCGTGTTCCTTTCGGTAAGAAGCGGCGAATGATTCCATTGTGTCGCTCATTTGTCCCACGTTCCCAAGAAGCATAGGGGTGAGCAAAATACACTTTGGTAGCTGTATATGTCTCAAGTTGTGTCAATGATGCAAACTCACTCCCATTGTCAGCAGTGATAGTCTTAAAGACGTGATTGAAATTTGTAGTTCCAAGTTCAAGGTGAAGTTGAGCGAGACACTGGTCAACAGCAATAGAAGTTTTTCCTGCTACTTTATAGATAAGTTCAGCACGAGTTTTCCTTTCTGTTAACGTGATAAGCACTTCATCTTGATTCGTTTTTTCACCAATAACAGTATCAATTTCCCAATGACCAAACTCTGTCCGCGTTTGGATGTGTTTTGGACGATCAGTAATTGATTTCCCTAGGTTTTTCACATGTTTCCGTGTATGCGTTTGCTTTTGATTTCGTGGTATTTTAAAAGGTAAATCAATATTTTTAATCGTCAGTAAACCAAGATCAACATAGTTATACAGTGTCTTTGCGCAGACCATCTGGCTGGTGGATATAATTTGTAAACTTTCACAGTTCCACACGTCACATCAAAAGCATGATGATTGACTTTAAAGGCTGTTGTTACCGCTTGAATAAAGGGATAGCATGAAAAAAGTTTGTATGGCTTTCGGCATTTTAAACGGTTCTTTTCATATTGTAAT
>JBOFSL010000146.1:0-7739 GCA_051651525.1 Culicoidibacterales bacterium
TGCCTGCTGACTTCCCCCAAAGACACGGACAATAATCTCACTCGTCACCACATAATTCACACCAAATCCTAAGATAACACTCGCTACCAACTGTAATAACATTCCTAGCATTTTAAATTCCCCCGTTATTTCCTGTTTATCATATCACTTTTCGCAATGACAATCAAAAATCACTGAGATAAATAAAGTGTCGCGTGAAATTATGAGTGTCATCAAGTTGAATTCGTCGCATTTCTTGCAATGTTGTTAAATCGATGACGTTGATATACATTTCACCTGTTTCAAACCATGTTGATTTACTTAAAAGTCCATTGTTATCAGGTATCATTTGATTCCCACCATACATTGGCACAATCGCTAACATTCCTGGCTCGCATGTAATTGCATCTAACGTTCGTGCAATAAATGTACAATCTTGATTCGCATCATAATCATCGAATCCACCACCATAGAACATATAGTCAGCTGTGCTATGACTGAAATTCATTTGATACGTTGAATCAGCTAACGTTACCACTGTCTCATCGACATATTCGTGGTATGAGACACCATCATTATTAATAATTAGTGAACCTTTATCATTAATGAAAATTGTCGGAAACCAGCGTCCTTCTAATTTCTCTTGTTCAATTTCAATTACATTCACTAATGTCATTGTTTCTCGTTCGTACACTTGCAAGCTATTCACCATATTCGTATAGCCTGTCAAGTCACTCGTGTAGCCAACAGCATAATACAAATCGTTACTCGGAAGAACATCAAAAGCTTGCATATTGATCAAATCATAACAATGATGCTTTGTTGTCGCTAATGTATATTCACAAATTTGATTTTGATAACCGTCACTCGGATTAATCTGATCAATTCCAATATCCAAATTATAAAAAATTATTCCGTTATCAACTTTAAATGTATAACCCGTAATCCCTTGGTTAATTGTTTTCACCTTATTTTGCTTGAGATTATACGCAAAAAAACCTACCTCGTTTGTGAAAAACAATATTTGTGATGCACTATCATAATATTTGCCATTCATTCGACTTTTTTGTAGTTCCGGTGGGATTTTCATTTCTCGGATTTGTTCCCCTAATTCACTATCTTCACGTAAAATATAGGCACTTGTCGTGACAATCGGTCCGTTATAATTTTCCGAAAAAGCAATGACATCATTTGCCTGAGGTTGGAAATATGTGGCTTTATCTTGATATATTACAACTGTAATCAAAGATATAATAGTGAACATTACTAATACTATAGTTTTTTTCATTAATTATTTGATCCTTTCGAGCTTAAATCACCACGATAACGATACGTTTGTCCATATTTATGCTGTGGACCCATACCATAAGGGCCAATTGCTTTATTATCCAAAGAATTGCTTACTCTTATCCCAGCACCACTTAACCATGCAAAATGTACTACTTCCCCACAATGGTATTCCCATGCCGACATGTTAGGATTATAAAATTTCCATGCAATCGGCTCAGGATACGGTGCACCTTTAATTCTTGTATCTGCATAATTTACAGCAGCAGTATATTGTGATAACGAAGCATTTCTGACTCTGTACCACGCCCAGGCACCATTTGCATTTTTCGCTCTAATTTGATCACCACCCAATTTTTCAAACCAATGGTCAGTTCGCCATTGTACTTTATAACCTGGACCTGGAGCTTCGATTGTAGTACTTATTTGTTTTCCACCAAGTGCAGCATGTCCATAATCACCAATACCAGCTCCTAATGTAGTATATGTTTGAATGAAGATATCTCCCTCACCGCCCCAGCCATAATAAGACCAATTACTATTTTTACTATTTTCATTTATTGGTTGTGAACTTATATCTTCTCCTTCTTCTTTAGCTCCTAATGCTACACCACCACTTTTTATGACTTCAGCCCGTAAATTATTGAGTGCTTCTAGCGTAGCCAAATCAAAATCTGAGTAATAATCCTGTGGATTATTACTAAAATTTTGTTTTTTAACACTTTCATATTTTTCATTCAATTTATTGATTTCATTATCTAGTTCTTCTATATTTTGATTTTCATATTTTTCTGTAATTAGTTCAACATAGTCATTGAAATTAGAAGTTTCAGTCCCTTGATTTGCGTAAACCACATCTTTTCCACTTACAATAATAATAATCACCATTAAAATAGACACTATTTTCATATCATCCCCACCTTTAAATTTTTATTTTTTTATATTAATTTTTAGATTAAAATTTCCCTTTCGCTTACCATTATATCACCAATTAAACTTCTAATCCATATATCTCTATTTGTTTAAGTTTATTTTATATTTCCTTCGTAATTCTTACTAATTGTTTTATAATATTTTAACCAAAATGATTCTAGTGTGTAGGATTTATCAATATTTGACATGCTAAACTCAGCTGTACCAATGGTGGAGAGTTAGTTTAATAAGATAACAATTACACTGGAGGAACAAAAATGGTATGGTACGATATGATAAAGAAACACAAGAAAAATGTATTCAATTGCGGTTATCGGGACGAATGATGAAAAGCATTACAGATGAATATGGAGTTTGAGCTAGAACTTTGAAGAACTAAAAAAGGAACATGAATTATTAAAATACCCACAGAGCACGTGAAAGTTGCATCTGTGAGCTGAATTGATAGATTGAAATATGTTCGTTTGTTTTTCCTGCGTGCATTCTTCTCCCTTTTCCTTCACTAGTTGTTCTCACTACACTTATTGTTTTGCACAACGGAATTAGGCTCTATTTTCTGTTAGAATATTTATTTTTTAGCAAATGGTGGTTTGTCTATTATTCATGATACAGTTCCTCTATTACCTTGATGCCTTGTTGATATTCAGGGACTTTTTCTTTTTTAAATCAACAGCTAATTTTATTTTTTCGAATAGCGTTCATAAAATGACCATAGCATCAATATACTCCCCAACAATAAAACGACCATGGCAATAATTTTCAAATTGAAATCATCTGGATTTAATGTTCGAATACCACCAGAAAGGATGCTGCAAGCAATTGCGACATTGAATAGTAAGCCTGGAAAATCATATGCTGTTCTATATTTCTCAATCACTGACCAAAACAAGCAAGCTCCCCCTATCAGCATAACCACTATTGCACTCGCTTTGATCCAGATAATTTTTGGTGCAACTAGCATCACTCCTCCAGCAAATAGTATACAGGTTATCGCTATTTTCAATAGTGAAATCTTCATATTAGTAGCACTGTTGATAAGAATTGGTATTATCATAATACCAATTCAATTTAGAACCTATTGCACCTGTATAATTACTATATTGGTAATAATATGTATTTTTATAGCCTTTATGAACACAGCTATTGCTAACGTAAACATCATTTTTAATATATAACGTTGCATAAAAATCTAAAGCTGTTACCACAACCCCCGTTACAAAGCTGACCAAACCTAATGTTGCCTTAATTTTTGCACTTTTCACCACATAAGATGCTGCACCAGCTCCTTGCGCAGCATAATTAACCGCTCTTAACAATTCTTTATTACTCGTATTATTTGAATAACTATAGCGATAACCACTCATTGGTACATTATATCGTGTTTCTTTTGGAGGACTATATGTTAAATTGATAGTTGTTTCAACTAGATAAAAATTGTTGTCATTGAGTTTCAAAATAATGTCATCCCCACTTTGTTCAAAAGCAACTTTAATTCCTGATACAAAAAAATCTGTATTTTCATAATTATTACTTAATATTGGAATACTCATATCATTGTATGTATACACTGTATTTTTCATCAAAAAATCTGCTACTTCTGCTGTATAAAGTGAATTACCTTCTAAATTACCTGTCATATTTTGTTCGACTTTTTCAATAGATTCTAAATAATTGTTATCATCCCAATTGATATTTGATTCCATAATAAAATCAATTTTCGCTTCTTTAATTTCTAATTTTTCTAAATTGAAAATAAAATCACCCGTTTCATATGCCATATCCGGCACCCATTTTTTTGTCATTTCATTCTGGTTATTTTTTTCTTCGTTTGCCGAAACTCCCAAAGTTGAAAATTGGGTTGCTAAAATACTCACTATTAACATTATTAACATTGTTTTTTTCATTTTATCAAAATTCCTTTCGTGTTCTATATCTTTTCTTATCTACAACTTCATCCTACCATTTTTTGTTGTTCTACTCCATGGTATTATTATTCTATTGCACACGTGTCTATTTTTTGCTAAAATATTTATTTTTTTAGTGAATGGGGGTACAAAAAAACCACCAACTATGACATGGTGGTGTGGATACTATTCATGATACAGTTGCTCTATTACCTCGATGCGTTGCTGGTATTCAGTGACTTTGACTGGCTGATTACAGGCGTGATATGCTTGGATGAGCTGATGATAGATCCATTTCTGGATTTGAATTGATGTGTAGATACTATTTTCTTGGAGTAATGTTTCACTCGCTTCAATCAATGTTTGCCACTGTTGTGTTTGTGCTAAATAACAATTTTCACAATACTGCAAACTCATCGCTTTTGGTTTGACATTAATTTTTTTAAGCTGTTGATAAAAACGGCTGTGACGTGGTTTGCTCGCGACTTGAAAAAAAAGATATGCGAATATAATATCACGTTGACGAATTTGGTTCGCAAAATGATAGTGTTTCGCCAATAGCGTCACACGTTCTTTGAGTGTGCTATCAACTTTTCGGTGTTTGAAATAATCGAGAAAAAGTCGATAAATGGCAATTTCTTGTTTTAATTCGTATGGTAACATTTCACTATCTAGTTTGTTGAGTAAGCTGATTAAATTATCCATTCCACCCTGTTTCTTGGCGTTAAAAACTTCAAACACCTGAGATTTTTCATGGTGAAACTGCTTAATCAATTCATATTGTTCAAAAGTAGTCAAATCACTAATTTGGACACCGAGTTGTGATGCTAAATGCAATAACGTTTCCATTCGTGGTTTGGAAACTCCTTGTTCTATATTTTGTAATGTTTTTTCACTGATAAATGTGCCACAAATAGTCTTCCGTGATAACCCCCGTTTTTCACGAAAAAATTTAATCGCTGCTCCAATCTCTATTTCATCAAAATTTCGCTCCATCATTGCTGCCCCCGATACCTGTATCTCTACTTTAGCACAGGTGACTTCATCAATTCAATAGCAAAAAAACAGTTAACATTCACAATCAACTGGCTTATTTTTTCCTTTTAGATTCCAAATAATGTCATTGCATTCAAACAAAGTGCTAACAGCATCACAACAAGTACAATTGGTTTCAACCACGCTAATTTCGTATCGATAAATTCGCGATAGATTGTGTTCAGTACTATTGCACCGATAAATAATCCAATCATGATTACATACTGCATCTTAGACCCCTCCATTCAATAATACTTTCAAACTCTCAGCGGATGCGCCACTGATTTTATACGTCTGCTGACTTTCCCGTCGAGCCAGTAACAGTATGTCACTATCAACCCAGATGTTATACCAAGCATAATTCACACTTCTATCTTTGTCATCAATGCGCAGTTGATAGTCTGGTTGGACGAGGCTATATTCAGCCGCGATTGGTTGTTGATCGAGTAAACTGAGTTCAATTGCATCAACCGTTTTTTGTTCACGAATTGCCGGTGCAAATGTCACCATTTCAATACTTTCAACAACACCAATATTCACTTTGAAGTTTGGTGTGCTATTACTACTATAGAAGTAATGCTTGTAGTACAATTATTAGTTGTGATTTTTTCATTGTTGCTTGTAGGCAAACAACAATAAGATAGCAGCACTCGCCATGAATGGTAACGAAATACTAGTGATATTATCAATTTCACGGAAAAACAACGATAGCCCCGAGGAAATAATCAGACAACCACACGCACTCTCCAAAAGTACACGTGTGACATCCTTGGTTTCACGGTAACGCTCAACACTCACCCAAACTGAACCACCCAAACCAATAATCGCCATTATTGGTGCAACGATTTGAATCCATCTGAACATCCACCCGATTAACATCAGTGTCATCGATACCATCAGTATCGTAAAAAAATCTGGTCTTTAGTCAATTTCATGTTCATCAATCCCTCCCAGATTTGTTTTCAACCGATAGATTAAATACACAATATGAATGCACTGTAAGAGATACAGTCCGAATGCCTGATCATTTGGTAGTGGCACAAAATAAACAATATTGAATAAAACATGGAAAATTAGCAACGGGTAGAGGCTTTTCGTGATTTCCAAAAACAATGCTGCTTGCATACCGTAAAGAAAAGCATTGAATATGGTGAGTGCCAATGTATTTGTCGTCACAAAAACATGAGCAAGAGCGAAAATCACCGCTGATAAAATAATATACTGACTACGTTTTAAATCCTGAAATACAACCTGAGCTAAACCACGGAATAATAATTCTTCAACGATTCCCACCAATACCATCATCAAAATATACATCCCCGTTATATATTGATATGCTCCCAATAGCACACTCACACCATACATGAGCATACTGAACATAAGTACATACGAAATAACATTCTTACGGTCATATTGAATTTTTCGCAAACCAACATCTGCTCTCGTCACTTTGTTCCATCGCATCAATAAGAAAATCACGCCAATCGTTATAAGATATATTGCAATGATAACGTATGAACCGATTACTTTGGAATCACCTATTAAATAAACATCCGTTATTTCATTTATTATCATCAATATTCCAAGCATTAACAATTCAACCATTATCATTTGCCAAAATAGTTTAACTTTGTTTCTAGACACCAATGTATTCATATCTTGTTAGATTTACAGCGTTAAATGTTTCGCGTCGTATAAATTTACCCATAGCATTGTAATAGTCATATGTTGCAGTTGAATCATATTTCACTTCATATTTTTTAAATGTTTTCGAAACTGAATATGATGAACCAAGTTGTATTGACCCCCAATCACTTCTGCCTGTATAGCCAACAGTTACCGCTGTTGATGTTGTGTGCGTTTCTGTTCCTACATATGTGCGACTTTTAGTTGTAAACTTATGCGAAACATAACGAGGATGTAAACACGATGCGCAACGTGATGAATTCACTTCGCTTGCTGATACTTGTAATGCTCTCGTAGAATCAATTGGAATAAGCGTTACCGCTAATACTGTACTTCCTATAATAAGTGCTATTTTTTTAGTATATGTATTTATACTAAAACCTCCGATTTATCAACATTTATTGTTTGTAGCTACATTTTACTATAGCGATTTTTATTGCCTTGTGCAATGGAATTATTATTCTATTGCACAAGGATCTATTTTCTGATAAAATTATCCGCTTTATCGGGGCATGTGGGTTAAAAAAAGCCAAACACGTAGCACTGTGTTTGGCTTTGGCTTTATGCTTTTTTCACACTGAGTGTTCGTGTTCCGTAACGTGTGAGGTAATAGCCACTCAATATCCCGGCAACATTTAGGACAATATCGCCGATGTCGAAAATTCCACGCAAGCTAAAATACTGGATCAACTCGATACCAATGACACTCGCGACAACACAAGCAATCACAATCGGAAGCGAAACTGCATAGCGCTGATTCAACATACATGCAAACCAACCAAGTGGTATGAAAAACATGAAGTTCAACAAATTTTGCATCACATTCAGCCAACTGAAATCGAAAAGATAACCAAGATTGAAATTGAACGTTGGCTCCATCACAACACGACCAAAGAGCAAAACAATTAACATACT
>JBOFSL010000147.1:0-3041 GCA_051651525.1 Culicoidibacterales bacterium
GTTAATGCAAGCAACAGCAACAGGGACAATCGATGGCTACATCGCTGAAGAAATGGTTGCGTATGAACAAGCGGCAGCCAATGAGAATTTAGTCGTTGTTGAATTGATCAATAATGAGACGGGATTTAGCGTCGCTGCAGATGAAGTCACGGTTGCCATCGGAATCAAAAAAGACAATGAAGCGTTACAAGCGGAATTAAATGCAGCCCTAGCAACAATTTCTGATGCTGAGCGGGAAGCGATGATGCTTGAAGCGACGGAAATGGCAGGTGAATAAGGATGTGGGAGTTATTTATTGATTATTTGCCTTTGTTTATCGAAGGAATTAAAGTCACGCTTTTCTTAGCAATTGCCGGAACATTCTTTGGAATCATTATCGGAGCAGCAATCGCCTTTATGCGCATTCAAACTGTCCACTTTACCGATTCAGCGTTTGTGAGAGTCATCAAAACGCTTGTGCGTTGGCTCGCAATTGTTTACATCGATATTATTCGTGGGACACCAATGATTGTCCAAGCAAGTTTATTCTATTATGGACTTGTCTCAGGCTTCATGCCACCACTCATTGCCGGGTTAGTCATTATTTCGTTTAATACAGCAGCCTATATTGCCGAAATTATCCGCAGTGGGATTAACGCCCTCAATAGCGGACAAATGGAAGCGGCGAAAAGTTTAGGTTTAACTGAAGGCCAAGCGATGATTCACGTGATTTTACCGCAAGTGATGAAAAATTCATTGCCAGCGTTGTTGAATGAACTCATCGTTAACGTCAAAGATTCAGCGGTCTTAAGCGTGATTCAAGTAACTGAATTGTTCTACAGTTCAAAATCAGCCGCATCATCGTCATATCAAGTGTTAGAAAGTTACTTAATCGCAGCGGTTATTTACTTAATCTTAACGTTGATTTTGTCACGTGGTGTCAGCTATATTGTCAATCGTTCAAATAAAAAACCGGCACGCATTAGCTTACCAGTATCACAAACAGTTGAAGAAGCGGGGATGTAGTATGAGTATTTTAGTCAAAAATTTAGTCAAAAGCTTTGATGATCACCCAGTCCTAACTGGGATTGATTTAGAAATTAATAAAGGTGAAGTTGTCTGTATTATTGGTGCAAGTGGGAGTGGGAAATCAACCCTCTTGCGGTGCCTCAATTTATTGGAACAGCCCAATAGTGGCGAAATTTATATTGATGGTGAAAATTTAACCGATAAAACTGTCCGGCCAGAACAAATTCGTCAACATTTAGGGATGGTGTTCCAACACTTCAATTTATTTGATAATTTAAATGTGCTCGATAATTGTACAATGGCACCAAAATTAATCAATAAAGAAGCGAAAATAGTCGTTGAAGCACGGGCCCTTGAACTGTTAGCTAAAGTTGGATTGGCTGGCTTTGCGCAGCAGCATATTTCCAATTTAAGCGGAGGACAAAAACAACGGGTCGCGATTGCGCGGGCGTTGACGATGAATCCGACGTATATGCTGTTTGATGAACCAACGAGTGCGCTTGATCCAGAAGTCGTTGGTGACGTCTTAAATGTCATGCGCGATCTCGCAAATGAAGGGCTGACGATGATTATTGTGACCCATGAAATGCAATTTGCCCGCAGTGTTGCTGATCGAGTCCTCTTTATGGATGGTGGGAAAATTTTAGAACAAGGGACACCAGCCGAAATCTTTGGTAATCCACAACAACCACGGACGCAAGAATTTTTGCGGCGGGTGACAACATGGGCTTAAATGAATTAATCACCGATGCGATTGAGATTCTACGTTATCCATCTATTTTCGATGATAGCAATCCAGCATATCCGTTCGGTCAGGCAAATTATGAATGTTTAGTCGCCTTTTGCGAACTGTGCGAGCAAGCAGGTTTACAGGTCCATCTTGATGAATCGAAAAAATTCGCCTTTGCGGATACGCCTGGACCAATTACGTATGGTGTCCTTGGGCATCTAGATGTCGTTGATGTCGGTGACCGTGAGCAGTGGCTCTATGATCCGTTTGGCGGTACGATTATTGACAATAAATTATATGGCCGTGGTGCACAAGATATGAAAGTGCCAATGGTCGTGATTTTACACGTGTTAAAAGATTTAATGGCGAGTGGTCACGAATTTACCAAAGGAATCCGCTTTATCATTGGCAGTGATGAAGAATGTGGGTTTGAATGTATGCACGAATATGCCCGCAAATTTGAATTTCCACCATATGGGTTTACACCTGATGGTGAATTTGGGATTGGCAATATTGAAACGAGTTTAATCGAGTATGACGTCTATGGGGCAGAAATTCTTGATTTTACGATTACTGGTGGTGTCGGTTATAATACTGTGCCTGATCGTGTGACTTATCAAGGACCGAAAATTACAGAAATAACGCAAGTCCTTACAGATCATGGCGTGAAGTTTACCATTGAGAGCGATTGCCTCCACGTATTTGGTCAAGCCATTCATGTCTGCGAAATTGAGCGTGGTGAGAATGCGATTCAAAACTTAATTGTGGCACTGTATACCGTTGGGATTCATAGTCAAATCACTGACTATGTGTATGCAGGCTTTGGTCAAACAACGAACAGTGCAGCAATCAATGGTGTTGTTGCTGATAAATTTTGTGGCAACCTTGCAAGTAATGTCGGCATCATCGATGTCCGCAATGGCAGTCAACGGATTGCTGTTGATTTACGCATTCCAATCTTAACTGACGAAAAACTATTACTACAACTGCACGAAAATTTTGCGCAACAATTTGACTTGCGTTTCACCGTCTTTTTCAATGACCGGAAAATCTATGTTGATCCCAATAGTGAATTTTTGCAAACATTGCAAACGAGCTATGAATCAATGACCAATCTTTCGTGTGACTACATCGCGAGTCGTGGTGGATCATATGCTAAAGTCGCAAATAATTATGTCAGCTTTGGTGCACTACTCAAAGACCAAGGTGAAAAATCAACTGTTCACCAAGTCAATGAGCACTATGACCTCAAATACCTCGAAACAATCTATACTATATATTATACGTGTTTGAGTAAATTGAG
>JBOFSL010000148.1:0-1138 GCA_051651525.1 Culicoidibacterales bacterium
TATGCTGATATTGGGAGCGGGAGTGAGATGTTAGGAATTTTAGGCCACCTTGATGTTGTACCAGTTGGTGATTTGGCGAGCTGGGAGTTTGATCCCTTTGATTGTCAAATTGTTGATGGCAAACTTATCTGTCGTGGGACACAAGATGATAAAGGCCCAACCCTCGCAGCGCTCTTTGCTGTCAAAGCATTGATTGATAGTGGTGTGCAGTTTAATAAAAAAATTCGACTTATCTTTGGCACTGATGAAGAAAATTTATGGCGTGATATGGCAAAGTATCGCGAAAATAATGAGGTAATTCCTGATTTTGGTTTTACCCCAGATGCGAGTTTTCCGTTGATTCATGCTGAAAAAGGGTTACTACAAGTTGTATTGACTTCAAATCAGCCAAGTCCAATTATATTGCAAGCTGGGTCGACCTTTAATTCTGTACCAGATCAAGCAAATTATCAAGGCGAGCAACAGGAATTTGTCCAAGCTGCTTTAAAAAAACGTGGATTTGCTTTTGAAGTGAACGCAGAGCAGACAACGGTTGTAGGGACAGCATTACATTCACAAGTCGCTGACCAAGGCCAAAATGCGATTAGTCGATTAGCCCTTGCGTTGGCCGATTGTGGGATTCATAGCGAAGGCCTTGATTTCATCACTGAAGTAATTGGTGAAGATGCTAACGGTACAGCCATTATTTCTGATTGTGTCGATGAGATTACCGGCAAATTGACGGTGAACGTGGGGAAATTGAGTTTAACTGAAAACGGGCAAGAAATCGCCCTCGATATTCGTATACCAGTCAGCTACGATTTGGCTGCGATTGAAGAACCATTAAAAATGAAAGCGCAAACATATGGTTTAACGTATACCCGATTTGATTGGTTAGCACCGATTCATGTGCCACTTGATCATGTCTTAGTCCAAACGTTACGCCGCGTGTATGAAACGGAAACAGGAATGGATTCTACTCCGGAAACTTCAGGAGGTGCGACCTATGCTCGTGCCCTCGAGAATTGTGTCGCATTTGGTATGGTTTTTCCGGAAAGTGCAAAAACGGAACACCAGCCAAACGAATATATTACTCTCACTGATTTAGTGAAGGCAACCCAAATTTATGCGCAAGCAATTTATGAGTTGGTGAAATAAG
>JBOFSL010000149.1:0-1098 GCA_051651525.1 Culicoidibacterales bacterium
TTACGTAATAAACGGTGTTCTTCCAGCTTGTTACGAATTAAACCAGCAGCTAAGCGACCAGCATAAATCTTTTTAACCGGAACTTGTTTTAATAAGAAGGGAATCCCACCAATGTGATCTTCATGACCGTGCGTAATAACAAGTGCAGCAATCTTTTCTTGGTTTTTGATTAAGTAGCTGTAATCAGGGATGACATAGTCAACACCAAATAAGCTATCATCGGGAAATTTAATCCCGGCATCAATAATGAGTAATTCGTCTTTGTGTTCAACACAATAGCAGTTTTTACCGATTTCATTTAACCCACCTAGGGCGAAAACGGCAGTTTCATGTGGTTTTAAAAAGTCCATAGAAACATGCTCCTTTCAATTTTATTTTATTTTAGTATCTATTTTAAAAGTGTTCCTCAAAAGAGAACTTGTAAAATCCGAGCGATATAGCTGTTTACATTATATGCTTTTTTTGACGCATTGTCTAATACAACAGCCTGTTTCAGTGAAAAAATTCAAAATTCGCATTTGAAAATAAGGTATGATACAATATGAGGATAATAAACAAACTTGGAGGAAACAAGATGAAAGCTATATTTTTTGATATTGATGATACACTAATTGATAAGGAAAGCCATACTTTGCCACAAAGTGCAATTGATACAATTGAGGCATTAGCAGCACAAGGTCACTTAATTGGGATTGCGACTGGACGTGCACGTTATTTTGCCGATTGGGTAATTGAACAACTGCCAATTCAAGCATGTGTGACGATTAATGGTCAGTACGTGGAATATCATGATGAGAAAATTTATGAAAACCCGATTGCTGTCAGTGATCTCGAAGCCACGATTGCCTTTTGTAATGAACATGGATTTGCTTATGGATGTATTGGTGAACATGAAACAAAACTTTCATCGAAAACTGGTGAAATTGCTACGGTTTTAAAACATTGGTTTGATAAGTATGATGCTGATCCTGAGTTTTACAAAACAACGAAAATTTATCAAATGTGGGTGTTTATTCCAGAAAATCATCTAGCAAATAATGAGTTTCCACAAACAACGAACGTACGTTTAGTGCGTTTTCATGAGTTAGCCGTTGATGT
>JBOFSL010000150.1:0-1394 GCA_051651525.1 Culicoidibacterales bacterium
TGCCTGCTCTTGTTTAATAATCACTTGTAAAATCTGCATCCGCACCGGATGAATCATACTCTCAAATACTGAATAATCCATATGTACTCCTTTCCATTATCACTTATGATAACATTGCTGTAAATTTATATTATCATAAGTGATAATATAAATCTAGTATTTTTCTCAATAAAAAAACGGCCGCATATTGGAGCCGTTTTTTAGGTTGATTTACTAATTCATGTTATCGATTTTCCATTCACCATCAAACTTCCGCTTTATTCACCTAAGCCACTGGATTCAAATTTTTTGGCGAATGGTTCGCTGATTTTGTTGATTGGTTTTTTCAGCGTTAGTGCGAATAGCAACGTGACACCGAAATAACTACATAAGATAATACTATCGCGGATAAAGATTGGCCAGACAATCCCACCAAGTGTTTCACGCATAGCCGATATTGCATAGGTAAATGGTAACCACGGATAGAGATTTTGGAAAAAGTCTGGTGTTAATTGAATCGGGAATGTTCCCCCAGACCCGGCGACTTGTAAGACAAGTAAGATAATCCCGATGACTTTCCCAGTTGCGCCAAAAACCGACACACATGAGTAAACAAAGAAACTAAACACACAGCTGCTCAGTAAACTGATTCCGATAAATTCAGGAGCATGCAGCACTTGGACATCAAGCAACCATAAGTCACCCATTGAAACAATCAACGCTTGCGCCATCGCAATACAGAAGAAGAGTCCATATTTTCCGAGAAAAACTTGGTATGGTTTATGGTTACCAGGCATTTTCGTTTCAACTTTTAAAATTGAGACGAGTAAGAGACACCCAACCCAAAGCGACAGTGTCGTGTAGAATGGTGTCATTGCTGATCCATAGTTGGCAATTGGATAAATCACTTGATTTTCAATTTCAACCGGCTGTTCTAAATAGTCTAAATTTTGTTCAATATTGAGACTAAGTAAGCGTTCGAGTACATTGAACACCTCACTTGATTCAACGGAAGTGAGCGAAGTTGTGACTTCAGCAATCAAATTCTCAAGTTTGGGAATAATTGTTTGCACTTCGTCAATTGTCACTTGCGCTAAATTAAGCGTCTCAAGACTAGAAGTCAGTGCCGTCGCGACACCTGGAATCGCAGCATTCACTTTCTCCAATTCCGTTTCAATTCCAGTACTTAGTCCACTCAATTTTGTTTGAATTGTCTCTAAGCTTGGGAGTAACTCATTTGGAATAAAATCAGCGACACTTTTCGTCGTTGTTGCGATGCTTCCGGTAATCCGCACGAGTTCCTCAACACTTGTTTGTGGTAAAGTTTCGCCATTGAGTACTTTCGTTTGCACTTCGGCAAGATAATTTATTCCTTCAGTGAGCAATTGATTCAAACTTTCGAGTTGTTCAAGTGT
>JBOFSL010000151.1:0-1215 GCA_051651525.1 Culicoidibacterales bacterium
TGTAAAATTCAGCTTTTTCTAGTGCCAATACACACATTTCCAAAACCGGTTCGGTTGGTTCAACAAAATTTTCAATTTGTAATTCTTCATGTACTGATGCTTCAGCTGACATTGGTTCAACAAATTGTGGTGCATTTGAGAGAATTTCGATAATATGCTCTGTTATCGAAATTCCACCGAGTAAGAAAATTGATCCTACCAATACAATTTTTGAAAGTCTGGATGAGTGCTTATAAAATACTACACCAATAATGAGCAATAATACTACCACAACGAATATACCGACTAAAATTAATTTAAGATTATTCATCTTATCCCCTTCCTTTCAAAAAATAGTCAGTCAACGCTTGTCCCCCACAAACATTTCTAACTTTTGTTACAATTAAATAGTCTACTTACTCAGTATACCGTTAAACAGAAAAAATTTCAATATGAATCAAAATTTAATTTAAATATTCTCTAAAAAAGCAAAAATGGTAATTACATTATAAAAACAACGCGGTCGAGTCTGCTGAAAAAGTCAGCTATTGAGCTATATATAAAATTGAATATACAATAAAAAGCGATGGTTCTTTCTTGTGAACGAACCATCGCTTTTTCACTTATTGTGTTGTTGTGTGACTTAATCTACTGTCATTCCCTCAACTAATCCATACTTTTGTTTCAATTGTAAAATTCGATAGACACTCTCATCTATCCGGGCTTCGCTCAAACTTTGCTCAGCAACAGCTTGTTTAATCGCATCAATCGCTTCTGCAATCCCTGAAAGGTTCCCACCAATTAAAATCACATCTGTCCCTGCCAAAATACTTTGAACGGCAGCTTGACCAAGCGTAAAGTTTTGGGTTATTGCTCCCATATTCATATCATCTGTCAAAATTACCCCGCCAAAACCAAGTTGAGTTCGTAAAATATCCGTAACGATTTGTGACGATAATGTAGCTGGATATTGTGTATCAACTTGCTCTAAAATAATGTGCGAAACCATTATTGCATCACTCCCCGCAGCAATTGCAGCTTCAAATGGTAAAAATTCAAATTGTTCAAGCTCAGCTAAGGACTTCGTCACTATTGGCAAGCCGTAGTGCGAATCAATCAACGTATCACCATGACCGGGAAAATGTTTGATTGTTGGAATAATTTGAGTTTCAGCGAGTGCCTCCATTGTTGCGATCCCAAGCTCGGTTACGGTTTCGACATCACTACCAAAAGCTC
>JBOFSL010000152.1:0-1291 GCA_051651525.1 Culicoidibacterales bacterium
TATTCTACATCCACACAGTTTTTAGTCTTTTCGTAAGAGGCTGAGAAATGTTTTCCAACTCCATTTTTCATGATATGACATGACGCCGTTTGTATAGACGCGCGCCGCAATCCGATTGATAATAATAATTGTCACAATGAGGATCGTTACCGAAATGATAATCTCAAGCGGTTGTGCGACCCCAGCTAAAATCCGCGCATACTCAGCAATTGGTGAAAAGAACGGAATGTACGCACTCACAGTCACAAGTATACTCGTTGGCTCACTCATTGCACTAATCCCGATAAAGAACGCCGCAATTGCTAGTAAAACGACAGGGAAACTTGCATTTCCTAGCTGTTCCATTTTACTTACACTCGCACCGATAGCGGCAAAGAGAATCGCATAAAGTGCAAAACCAAGGAGTAAAAAGACGATGAAAGTCACAATAACGGTTGGGGTTAAGCTTGATAAATCAATTGCTACGCCAAAGAAATCGACATTGCTAAAGTCAAACAATCCTGTCACCACCATAAGCCCTAGTGTCGCACCAATAATGGCGAGTTGCACGAGTCCAAGCGAAAGCACGGCAAGAATCTTTCCATACATCAAGGTTAATGGCTTCACTTTCGAAATCATGACTTCCATTACACGTGATGACTTTTCACTCACAATATTGGAAGCAATTAAATTCCCAAACGTCAGGGCGAAAATATAAAATAAAAAGGAAAAGGCATAAATTAACAGTGACGTCGTATCTGAATTAACGACTTCATCGACTTGGTTAATCGTTGTTGTCACCGGTTGTTGCAATTGGCTGAGCACTTGGGATCAATTCCTGATATTTGGGCGAGACTCAACGCCACTTTATTTTTTACTACAGCTTCCGTCGCAAAGACAAGCGAGCGATATGGGGTGTTTTTGAAAAAGAAGCTTAACTGCGGTTGCCCCTCTGCTTCACTAATCACAACAGCACCATCAAGAACCCGGTCAGCAATCGCCGTTTCGGCTTGAGCTTGTGGGATATCTGTCACAAGCACATAATTGAGTGTTTCATCACTTGCTTGTAGCATATCACGAATCTCCGTTGCCGGAAATTGATAATTTTCGGTTGTATTATACACCGCAAACTTGAGCTCCGTCGATTTCGTCATTTTACTTGTGAAAAGATTGAAAACAGCAAAGCCGACAAGGAGTAGCACGATCACTATCGAAGAAAAAATAAATCCTTTTGATTTCACTGCTTGTAAAAAGTGAAACCAATATACATCAAATAAACGTTTCATCTACTTTCTCCCCTTACTTCGCCACT
>JBOFSL010000153.1:0-2443 GCA_051651525.1 Culicoidibacterales bacterium
AGCGTTAGTTGTAGGAGCGATTATCGTTGGTTTAACATCATTAGCAACGTACATCATCGGATCAACTTTCGATAATAGTACAGCGAATATTGCTCAAACAATGACATTCTTTGTTACAGCAACAGCACCACTATTCTATTCACTAAGCTTACGTTTACCACATACAACGGTATTTTCAAAACATGTATTTGAAAATAAAAATTTAGTAATTGCAATCGCGATTGGACTTGTATTAAATATTCTGTTAGTCATTACACCAGCAAATATTTTAATGAAGTTAACACCGATGACAATGGATCAATGGCTAATTGTTGGAACGATGACAGTCCTACCACTATTATTAATGGAAATTGTCAAAGTAATAATTCGTAAAAAATAAGTTTTAAGCCAGCAATTATCGCGAATATTCGCGATGATTGCTGGCTTTTTGAAAACGATTACTTTTTTAAGGCATATCGGTTGTATTCAAGTAGGAAAGTGCGCTATACTTAATTTGTGAATAATTAAACAAATTAAGTAAAAAAAGGGAGATTTTTATTAATGAAAGTAGCAGTTATAGGTTGTACACATGCAGGGACGGCAGCAATTTTGAATACGAAAAAATTATATCCAGAGGCAGAAATTACCGTTTTCGAACGAAATGAAACAATTTCATTTTTATCATGCGGAATTGCATTATATGTTGGTGGAATTGTGAAAGATGCCAATGGTTTATTTTATTGCTCACCACAGGCACTAAATGAACTTGGTGTAACAACGAAAATGCAACATGATGTGTTAGCGATTGATGCAGCAACAAAAAAAATCCAAGTGAAAAATTTACTTACGAATGAAATATTCGAAGATACATATGATAAATTAATCATGACAACAGGTTCTTGGCCAATTATTCCACAATTAGCAGGGATTGAATTAACAAATATTTTACTATCAAAAAACTATGACCATGCCAAAGCGATTATTACTGAAGCAAATAATCATGAAGTTCAAAATGTTGTCGTAGTTGGTGCTGGGTACATCGGGGTTGAGCTTGTTGAAGCTTTTGAGATGCAAGGGAAAAATGTAACGTTAGTTGATGTAAACGAACGTGTTTTATCGAAATACTTAGATATTGAATTCACAACTGTAGCAGAGCAAGCAATGCAAGAAAAGGGGATTACACTTGCGTTAAATGAATGTGTTGAAGCTTTCGAAGGAAAAAATGGAAAAGTAACAACAGTTGTGACGAATAATGGAAATCACGCAGCTGATTTAGTGATTATGTGCATCGGCTTCCGTCCAAATACCCAGTTATTACAAGGACAAGTTGATATGCTACCAAATGGTGCAATTTTAGTCGATGAGTATATGCGCTCAAGTAATCCAGATATTCTTGCAGCTGGTGATAGTGCAGCGATTTACTATAACCCAACGCAACAATGGCAATATATCCCACTTGCAACAAATGCTGTCCGGATGGGAACGCTTGTTGCACATAACTTAGTTGAACCAAAACTTCGTTATATGGGAACACAAGGGACATCAGGTATTAAAGTCTATGATGATAACTATGCAGCAACAGGTTTAACAGTTGAGTTAGCGAAGGCAGCGGGTATTGAAGTTAAGAGTGCAAGCGTGACAGACGCATATCGTCCTGAATTTATGCCAACTCATGAAAATGCAACTTTAAAACTTGTTTATCGTGCAGATGATCATGTCATTGTCGGGGCACAATTAATGTCAAAAATTGATTTAACGGCAGCAATTAATACGGTATCACTTGCAATTCAAACAAAAACAACAATTGAAGAATTAGCCTTTGTTGATTTCTTCTTTCAACCACACTACAATAAACCATGGAACTTATTAAATTTAGCTGGACTTGAAGCAATGAACGTTGCAAGTGCGGAAAAATTCAATGAAATTGGCTAGTAATCAAGAGTATCCGCAAGCGTACCTAGAATTTATTAAAGTTTTTCATACGAGCCGTGATTATTTTCAGTGCCATGATTTGTTGGAAGAACTTTGGCGTGAAGAAAGCCTCCATTTAGATAAAAATCATGTGTATGTCGGTATTTTGCAGATTGCTGTTGCAATGTATCATTGGCGGCGAGAAAATTGGCGAGGTGCACAGTTATTAATTGAAGGTAGTATTGAAAAACTTCAAGTGAAGCGGAGTGAGTTGGAAAATTTAGGTATTGAATTTCATGCGTGCTTAGCGTTAGCTCACCAACTTGCGAGTGAAATCGAGCAGCAACAGAAATATCACAGTCCTAATTTACCATTACAACCAAAGCTACAAACGTTTATGCAAACTCACTGTGAACAAAATGGAATTTGTTGGCAAGATGTGAGTAATTTAACAGATGAGCTCATTGTTCATCGTCATTTATATAAATAAGTGAAAAAAGCCTTCGTTACTGAAGGCTTTTTTGAGTATCCAAACAATAATTAATTAAAAACA
>JBOFSL010000154.1:0-4469 GCA_051651525.1 Culicoidibacterales bacterium
AATTGAATATACTCGTCTGTATACCGGTACTGATTCGCATTGCCTTGCGCAGATTCAAACATGCCTTTGATTTTCTGCATCACGGCTTGAGCCCGAAATGGTTTCTGAATCGTTTCGTGTAACCCAATCTCAGTTTGAACTTGCGCATCTTTACTGATAAACGCAAGCATCGGTACCCGCTCAACTTGACGGATTTTTTCATATAATTCCGCTTCTTGCTGCGAAACTAAATTGGCATCATACATCAAAATACTCGCTGGATATTGTGCAATTTTTTCTAACAGTTGTGCTCTTGACTCAATCACTTCAATCTCAAATTCTTGTGATTTACATGCTTGTTGTAAAATTTTTAATACGGTTGGTTGAAGATCCGCAACAAATAATTTCATCCATGTTCCCCTTTTTGATTATTCGTTTATTTATTCATTGACATACTTTACAATTGCCTCAACAACTGCATCAGCATAGCTTTGCCAATTTTCTTGCCATAATGTATTTTCACGTAAATTATTGATAAACCCATATTCGATTAAGACAGCTTGGGCTCCGTAATTGGGGATGCTTTGATAGCTCTTATTATAAAGTTGTAACTTCTGAGCTGATGTTGCTTCACCGCCACTTTCACGAACGGTAAAGTAGTAATCTTCTTCTTCATATCGACAATGCTGTTCGCCTTCGATACGTTCAACACACACATCAGTCGTTTGAAACGTTCCACTTCCTCGCGCACCTGGATTATCCAGTGTTGAAGCTTCCATTCCAATGGCTAGCATTGAATCCGCCAACGTTTGTGCCAATGTATTGGTCGTCAAATACGATGAGTAAAGTTGAAATCCACTCGCTAAACTACTTTCAGTCGCATTTAAATGGTTAGAAATAAATATTTTCGCCTGACTTGCGTAGACTTGTTCAATCCGACCATTTTCATAATATGGCGATTCTTCCCCATTAAAACTTTCATCCCCAGCAGGTTCAACATCAGTTGTCCGCGTCAATTTTACTTTAAAACCTTTTTTCGTCAGTTGTTCTTGTAAATACTTGCTGATTTTCAAAACTTCGTCGCTTTCATAGAGTCCGTAACCAGTTGTTCCTGAGTCAAGGCCCCCATGACCTGGATCAATAACAATATCATACACTTCATCTGGTAACTTTTTGACAGTTGTGACTTCAAGAAGGAGTCGTTGTTCATCAGCTTCGAGCGTAATCATTTTCGCTCGCTTTTTACGCGTCATCGTGTACCAAGTTTGTGTCATTGGGACATCACTGATGACGTTACTCCCATTGACAAATAACGTATACGTCCCAACTGGTAAGGTTGCGAGTTCAATTCCTTGATCAAGTGCTTGGCTTTCAAAAACAAAAGTTTCGTTCGTTTTTAAATTTATGAGTTGATATGCTTGAATTGGTTGTTCCAGTTCTAAATGCAATGACTCCCCATAGAAATAGTAATCCTCAAAAATTACCGTTTCAGCTGTCAACATGTGCGTTGTTTCTAGTTTGTTTCGTTCATTAGGTAGTATAAGAGCAATTATTACGAGTGATATACTGCAAATTATCAAACTAACGTGCCAGTATTTTTTAAATTTCATAAAAAACTCCTTTATTCACTACTTTTAGTATACCAAATATTTGTCTAAATTTTTTAAAAATTACTATTTTTTCAGATAAAAAGGCGTAACCTACTTGATAAATCATTTTGATTCAGTCGGTTTCACTCTTTGTCTGCGTACTTTTTTTACGAATCAACTTGATATGATGATCAACTGCACGAACTCACCACCGTACTGATTCTTCCCTATCTTCATTATGAGCGCTTTTCGGCTAAAAACACGTCGCTTTTGATAGTATAGTTAAAAAGTCCGGCTAAACTTTGGCAAACCTACTCTTCTCTCATTCAATTATGATTCGAAGCCGTCAATCACTTTCGTAATATAACGGGCATCGAGGGTGCTAATTGCTTCACCTTCAACTTTGATTGCCTGACTTGCAGCAACTTCTGCTAAAACTTGTTCTAGCATTGTTTTTTCGACGACGATCGTATTAGCAATTGTAATCGTATATTTCTTCCCACTTGGCAGTGCTTGGAAACGTAATTCTAATGATTTTGACGTTGTTTGTTGCATAATAATTCTCCTTATTTTTTATGATTGATTAGTAAACTTCTTGTTTTACCGTCACGATATTTCGCACTGCTGCTTCCGGTAACACGACGTTGATCGCTGCGACTAATTGTGTGATTGCTTCATCACTAAATTCCGGATCAATTTGACGAATCGTCACGGAACGGAATTTTGGTGTACCATTGTCACTAAACCCATTGGGAATCACGACACCTAATTGAACACTTTCTACTTGCTTTGCCATTTGAATACTCCTTTTTTAAAAAAATTTTGTCTGTTTACATCGGTACCAATCAACTGACACCACTTGTATCGTCAACGTTCAAAAATAGGCGACAAAAAAACTACATTTCGTTTCCAAAATGTAGTTTTTTGTTTATTTTGTCTGTTCAAAAAATTCGCCAACTTCGTGGAAAAAGCCACTATCAGCTTTCGTTGCATCACGACCATGAGGCTTGTGTCCGGTATGTTGCTCATACTCTTGCGGAAATGCGTCCATGTACGCTTCTAACTCAAGTTCCGCTTTTTCTGCAAATCGTGCTGCGTAAATTAATTGTTCTAATTCTGTTTTTGTCATCAGCTATCCCCTCCTTTATTTTAAAGTGTGTGAATTACTATACCAAACCCAGTGCATTTTGCAACAGTTTTTTTAAAAACCACAAGGTTTATCGCTTGGTTACTGACAAAAACTAATTATAAATGATCAATTGCATATTGGGCTTGTTCCGCGCTAAACTGTTCATAAATTAATTGATCATATAATGCAGCATTGGACATCGAACTAAATTTTAAGTAATTTTCAGCCGTTTTCAAAGCTTGTTGATTCCAGTCCGCTTGAATCTGATCAACGGCATATTGGGCTTGTTCTTCACTAAATTGTTCATAAATCAATTGGTCATACAATCCACCTTTTGACATTGCTGTAAATTCCAAATATTTTTCAGCTGTTTTCAAGGCTTGTTCATTTTGACTTGAACTTGAACTTCCACTGCTATTTTCACTCGTCGTTGTTGCTAAGTTGTCAATCGCATATTGAGCTTGTTCCGCGCTAAATTGTTCATAAATCAATTGGTCATATAACCCACCATTCGACATTGAACTAAATTTTAAGTAATTTTCAGCCGTTTTCAAGGCTTGTTCATTCCAGTCTGCTTGAATCTGATCAACGGCATATTGAGCTTGTTCTTCACTAAATTGTTCATAAATCAATTGGTCATATAACCCACCTTTTGACATTGACGTAAACTTCAAATATTTTTCGGCCGTTTTCAAGGCATTCTTTTGCTCTGATGTCGCGCTATCACTCGTACTCGGCGCTTCAACCTCAGGTGCGGTTTCTACACTTGGTGTTTCCTCAACCTCAGGTGCCGTTTCTACACTTGGCGTTTCCTCAACACTTGGTGTCTGCGTTGTTGTTTCCTCTAGTCGTTCATTATTCCCGCTTGTCGGTGTTTCATCACTTCCACAGCCAGTGACAAAAACGAGCAGTAACGCGATTAGACACAAGTGTTTATACCATACTTTTTGCTGTTTCATCCATCTATTCCCCCTACTTGCAACTCATCACTGAATCATGTGTGTTGCGAATTACACTCATGATACCATAACGTCTTCATTTCGCTGGGTCTTTTTCTGGACAGCGAACAACAATCAGCTAATTTTATTCAACTGCATCACACGCATCAAGCGCTGCTTGAAGATATTGACGATAGGCAGCCTTTACTTCTTGTGGCGCCACAATTTTGACATCGTTCCCAAATTTACATAGCCAAGCATAGAATGCTTTTGAACATTGGACTTCAACGTGAATCGTCGCATAGGTTTGTGTCTCATTACTGACGAACACATCATGACCAAAGCGATCAATCACAGTATTCCACTGTTTTTTATGCCAGCATAATTCGAGATGATTTTTTTCACCATTCATCATATTAAAGACGCCTTTCATATATGTACCTACATTGAATTCAGTATATTCTGCTAATACTTGTTGGGGCTTGGCTACCATCTTCACTGATTTCAACATATCAATTCGAAAATGGACGAGCTTTTCATACCGTGGGTGGTAGGCGATTAAATAGTAGCGCTGATCATAGGGTACAAGCGCATACGGCGACACTTCATATATTTTCCCTTCATGTTTGGCAACAAATTCACGAGCAAAGTTATAGTGAAAGTATTGAAAACTAATTTGTTGTTTCGCACAAATCGCTTCATTAATGACATCAAGTGACACATAAATTTGTTCATTCGCTTTTTTAGTAACGTCGTCTAATACAAGTCTCGTTTTTAACCAGTGGGCATCATATTGATTCGTACATTGACAAATTTTGGCAATTAATTCACGAC
>JBOFSL010000155.1:0-3732 GCA_051651525.1 Culicoidibacterales bacterium
CACCGATGTCTCACCCTTGGAAACAAGCTTCTTTTAACACTTATTTATACAAACAAAAGCACCGTCAAAACGGTGCTAATATTTAACTTTTTTTAAGACATTTTCAAATTCGCTTGACAGCATCATGCTGTCGTCAAAATGTACAATTGAAACTTAGTTCAAATTCTCGTATGATTAACAGATGAAAGGAATGATTACATGTCTGTTCTTACTTTACTCGTTGATGAATCAACGCTCATAAAAATGACGGCTTTTTACGCTGATCATCTGCAAAAAACACCACAACATGCCCGTTTCCAAGCTAAAATTCCTAATTGTACAATTACTGCCTACAATTCTAAAAAGGTTGTTTTCCAAGGAAATCTTGCCGAAACCGAGGCACAACTGTGGCAACAATTTTCTGGAAATTCACAAGCTGTCAAAAAATCAGATGCGCCCCCAGCCTCACCTGCTCCCAAATGGGATTTAGCCACTTGTATTGGCTGTGATGAATCTGGAGTTGGTGATTATTTTGGACCGGTTACTGCTGCCTGTATTTTAATTCCACAAACTGACGTCGAACGGATTCGTGCACTCGGAATTACCGATTCAAAAAAAATGACTGATAGCATCATTTGTCAATTAGCTCCATTACTCATGGCAGAATTTCCACATGCGATTACCCTATTACCAAACTCAAAATATAACCATTTACAAGCGCAAGGTATTCATGGTCACATGATGAAAACCTTGCTTCACAATCAAGCCTTAACGAAATTACTCCAAGAAAATCAATGTCAATACGATTACATCATCATGGACCAATTTGTCAATGAACGTGCCTATTATCGTTATTTTGACAAACTAAAGGTTACACCGATTCTAGGGTTAAGTTTTTTACCTAAAGCTGAAAGCCATTGTGTTGCCGTTGCTGCAGCTTCTGTGTTAGCTCGCTACACCTATGTCAAAGCAATGGAAAAATTAGCCGAAAAATTAGGTGAATCACTCCCTAAAGGCGCAAATCAGCGTGTCGATCAATTTGCTGCTCAGCTCATTAGTAAGCATGGCCTAGAATTTTTAGATCAGTATGCGAAAATCCACTTTGCAACTACGCAAAAAGCCATTGTATTAACGCGTTAACAATTGGATCCCAATTCGCTTGAATTGCCATGATAATTACACCTTGATTGATTTGTACGAATACCTCTGGCAAAAAAAATTCAATCAATTGAATTCCCCAAAATAGTAACCAACTTGCCTTGATGATTGCTAGAAAACTACCAAAAAAACGATTGATTGGTGTTAATAACGGTATTTTGAGTCCAATTGTGATTAAAAACACACTTTTCAAAATGAAATAAATCATAAAATATCCGAAAAAGAACTGGACTCCTTGTTCATTGAAAAAAAATTGATTTTCAGTTGGTATCATAGCTAAAAAATATGTAAAAAAACTCATTACAAGTGGCCAACAAGCGATTTCAACGCTGAGTGCTAGGATCCATGTTAATTGGCTAAGCAACCCTTTTTGATACCCTCTTATAGCATAAAAAATGAAAAATGCAATAAAAAAAAGCTCTATCCCCATACTTTCAACTCCTTTTTTTAAAATATAACCTTCTCATTTTAATTTAACTTTTCATTGAAGTCAGCTGTTTTTTCGACTAAACTAAAGATATCCAAAAGGAGGCTTTGTTTATGTCGCAAAAATTTACACTTACAACAACTGAAGCAATTATTGAAGAAATTAAAGTTTACTACCAAGCATTTGGCACGTGTTCGTTGATGGATACCTATCATTGTATCGACCATCATGGCCTTGATATTACAATTCATGAATCGACAGCTATTTTTTCAGGTCAAAATGCAAAACAAGCATATCAGCTGTGGCTAAGTCGTGAAGCAACTGAACACCAATCACTTTATTTCCATACCGCGCTTGGTTCTGACGAATCTGGAGCTGGTGACTACTTCGGACCTTTAACGATTGTATCTGCTTATGTACCAAAAGAAAGCATTGCGATTCTTGAGCAACTTGGGATTCGTAAATCAAGCAAATTAACTGATGAAAAAATTATGGAAATTGTTCCTGAATTTATCAAAATTAAAGATCAAACCAATATTATTTATAGTGCGATCATTCTCAATAATGAAAAATATAATGAGTTGATAGGCAAAGGCTTGAACTTGAATCAGGTCAAAGCGATTTTACACAATCAAGCTTTAGCAAAAACAATTGAAAAAATTGGCTTTAAACCCGAAAAAATTATTGTTGATAAATTCGTGAATGAAAAAAATTATTTCCAATATTTAAAAATCCAAAAAAATGTTGTCGATCATATTATCTTCTCACCTGCTAAAAGTAATTTCCACATTTCAATTGCTCTCTCATCAATTATTGCTCGCTACATGTTCCTGAAAGAGATGGCAAAATTAAATTCTTTAACAGGCCTTGATTTATCAAAAGGTTCAAATGTTCAAGCGACCAATCAAGCTGCTTTGTTAATTCACAGTTCACCAGAAATTTTGAACAAAGTCGCAAAAATTCACTTTATCAATACATCAAAAGCAAAAGAAAAACTCAAACACGATTCATTATTACGTGATTTAGAAACATTACGCAATTAGAAAAGCATCACACACCCGTGTGATGCTTTTTATTTTTTTTGACGTTTTATTATGAGTGCAACAATCCCCATTGCTAAGAAGCCTCCGAAAAATCCCCCAAAATGGCCAAGCCAATTAATCGAACTATCAATAAACCCAATGAGAATATTCACACCTAAAATTGGAATAATCACTTGCTTTGAGTAATTCCGGAATTGCTGTGGAAATGCATATGACAAAACAATAAATGCTCCCATCACACCGAACAAGACACCACTCCAACCAGCTGAAAGACCATAAGCAGAACCGAACAGATACGTTGCTCCTGTTGTCGTAATCATTGAAACAAATAAAATCGTAATATATTGCCATTTTTTTAGCACTGATTCAAGTAAATTACCAAATTGGTAATAGATAACCATATTCATCAACAGGTGGAAAAAGCCAATGTGTATCACATTTGCTGTCAATAAGCGCCAAACTTGGCCGTTTGCAACCAATTGATTTTGCATTGCACCAAATTCGAGTAACACATAGACATTTTCACTTCCGCCAGCGAAAGTCATTACAATAAATATCAAACTACAAAGAGCAATACACGTATTTGTGATTGTCCATTTATCCCAAGTTTGCATGATTTTGCTCCTTTCCTTGTAGCTTTCGGAAAATTAACATTAATATTAACGCTAGGAATGAGACACAAGCGAAAATTACAAACATCACGGTTGTTGTCCCGCTACGGTCAATAAAATTCCCTGTAATGATGTTTAATGCGGTTAAAACAATCCCACTCACTGCAACATTTAATGCAATTGCTGTTCCTGTAATATTTTCCGAAACATTTTGACGAATAAGTGTAAATAAAGCTGGTTGTACAAACGCAAATGCAATCCCATGACCAAATAATGTCAGGAAAAAGACAAAAATATTTGGTGCAAAGAACGCGAGAATCCACCGGCATAATGAAAGTACTAGACCAATCAACATCGTTTCTTTCAAACCAATACGATTATAAATTTTTTCAACATAAATCAAAGCTGGTACTTCCGAGATTCCCGCGGCAATCAATGTACACACACCAACAGCCAAGACACCACCACCCAATGTTTGAACATGCATGGCTAAGTAATTTGAAGCTGCATTCAT
>JBOFSL010000156.1:0-1176 GCA_051651525.1 Culicoidibacterales bacterium
AACGAGAAAAATTTGTTCGCGCACAACAGGTGTTAGCCGCTGCTGAAATAGTCGCCAATAGTGCTGTCGCCATTACAAAGGCCGCTGTTGAAGGTGGTGTTGCTGCTCCATTTACAATTGCCGCAACGCTTGTTGCATTAGCCGCCGGATTGGCGCAAGCGAGAGCATTGGCACAGCAAGCCGCATTCTACTCAGGCGGCGAGTACCAAGGGCAAGGATATACTGGTGATGGCAACCCACGTGCTGAATCGAAATCAGTTGGCAAAAAGCCTTACACCTACCACAAGCGCGAGTTCATCTTTGACCACAAAAACACGGACAAGTACCGTGACATTTTTCACGGAGTGCACCAAGGTCATGTCGATCTAAAAGAGTGGCAATCAAAGGCTAAGGCGTACGATATTATGAACAACTACACGCCCATGTACATGAATCCCAATTATGTCAAAGGCATAAATGGTATGTCCGATGAACACGTCCAACGCCTTGAATCAAAAATGGATTTATTGATAAGTGCGATTAATGGACAAGAGCGGATGAAATTCACATTGGATCAGAATGGAATCGGCGTTATTGCCAGTAAATTTGTGGACAAAACAAAACGCATCAACAAGCTGGCGCAATGATCGTAACGCTCGACGGCAACCCGGTTAAGTATTTAAATGAATCTTTGCGCCAGCCAAAGTTCACGATACGTCGTGAATTGGAAACAGGCGACAAAGTGATCAGCTTTGCCGGGGAGCTGGAGTTTACCGGGGAGGACAAAGCCTATTTATTTCAAAAGCTCGTCAATGACCCAAACGCCGTAAACAACAATGTCATTTTAAAGTTCGTTGACGACTGTTGTGATTACACCCCAGCGCCTGAGTTCGTATTTCAAATTAAACCAGAATCATTAGAATGGTGTGAAGGCAACAGTTGCAATGTTATACAGGCAACAGCTGTTGAATACAGCATTGCCAGCGAACAATATGCTTGCCTAAAGTCCACTTTAGTAACTGACAACCATTCTGGCTTCATAACACAGAACCATCCCAAAGTAACCTACTGTATTGAGTTTCGCCCCGGCATATTACAACATGCAATGATTTTGCTGCTGCTTATCATTGACGGCATACTGGTTGCTTTACTTCCGTTAATAGCCGTTATATCTGCAATAATAACCGCGGTTAATGC
>JBOFSL010000157.1:0-1942 GCA_051651525.1 Culicoidibacterales bacterium
CTTTTTTTATGCTTTGAAAGGGTGTTGACGGGCTTAAAGAGATAGAGTATACTTTTGGTAATACTAATAAATCGTTGAGAAGAAATAGTAACTTGTTACTTTTACTAAAGAGAGTCTATGGGTGGTGTGAATAGATGAAAAGTGCAAACGAATCAATCTTTGAGAAGAATTGTGAAGTCAGATTGATGTGTAGTAATTCTCGGTTGTCGCCGTTATTGACAAGAAGCAATGTTTCACGTGAAACATTGAAAAAAGGGTGGCACCACGTTTATGACGTCCCTTCAAAGGTGCTTTTTTTTATGAATTTATTAGTAGCGAAATTAAATCCGAAAGGGGTCGAGATTGATGTTAGATATCAAATATGTCCGAGAAAATTTAACTGAATTAAAATCACGCTTAGCAACACGACAAATGGAGGTGGAATACTTAAATGTTATTCCAGAACTTGACGAAAAACGTCGTGAAAAATTACAATTGGTTGAAGAACTAAAAAACAAACGAAATAAGACATCAAAATTAATTGGCCAGTACAAACGTGAAGGCAAAGATACTGCTGAAATTATGGAAACTATCGCAGGAATTGGTGACGAAATCAAACAATATGATATAGAAATCGAATTAATTGATGCACAATTAAAAGACATCTTATTGAAAACACCAAATATACCTCAAACCGATGTACCTGTTGGTGCAGCTGAGGAAGATAATATCGAAATTCGTCGCTTTGGTGAACCAACAGAATTTAACTTTGAACCAAAAGCACACTGGGATTTAGTTGAAAAATTAGATATTGTTGATTTTGAGCGTGCAGCTAAAATTACCGGAAGTCGCTTTGTAGTGTACAAAAATGCTGGAGCACGATTAGAACGTGCATTAAGTTCATTTATGCTTGATCTTCATACAGAAGAACACAACTATCAAGAAATTCTTCCACCAGTGATTGTGAATCAAGAAAGTCTGATTGGGACGGGTCAACTGCCAAAATTCGAAGAAGATTTATTTAAATTGCGTGGTGATAAAGAATATTACTTAATCCCAACAGCAGAAGTACCGGTAACGAATCTCCACCGAGAAGAAATTATTGATAATGAAAGTTTACCGATTCAGTACACAGCTTATTCGAGTTGCTTCCGCTCAGAAGCGGGATCGGCAGGGCGAGATACACGTGGATTAATTCGTCAACATCAATTTAATAAAGTTGAATTAGTTCAATTTGTAAAACCTGAAGAATCAGCAGCAGCGTTAGAATTGTTGACAAGTCATGCTGAACGCGTGTTACAATTACTAAAATTACCATATCGTGTACTATCATTATGTACAGCTGACATTGGGTTTAGTTCACAAAAAACATATGATCTTGAAGTCTGGTTACCTTCTTACAATGAATATAAAGAAATTTCTTCATGTTCAACATTCGGTGATTTTCAAGCTCGCCGTGCAAACATTCGTTTCCGCCGTGATGTAAAATCAAAACCTGAATTCGTCCATACATTAAACGGCTCAGGTTTAGCAATTGGTCGAACAGTTGCAGCAATTATTGAAAACTATCAAAATGCGGATGGAACAATAATAATTCCAGAAGTACTTGTCCCATACATGGGTGGAAAAACAGTAATTAGCAAATAAATTTTAAAAAAACGAAGATTTTCTTCGTTTTTTTATTGTCAAAATAATATGAAATATGCTATAATAAATGAGAAATACGGAGGAATACCCAAGTCTGGCTGAAGGGATCGGTCTTGAAAACCGACAGGGGAGTAAAATCCCGCGGGGGTTCGAATCCCTCTTCCTCCTCCATTTTAAAATTACGAGCAGAAGCTCTTTTTTTTTGCCTTTTTTACGGTATTTGATAATGGCAATAAACGTATTGCAATGAAAATTAAAGTATTGTCCTATAGATGAACTATCTGATAATTGCTGATGTTGCTATTTTAGGATGAGT
>JBOFSL010000158.1:0-1443 GCA_051651525.1 Culicoidibacterales bacterium
GTTATTTTTTTCATCTGTTCTCCTATTCCTCTACTAATAATTGTTCCCAAGTTTCCATCGCAATCACTAATGCTTGTTCGTGTTCCTCAATTTCATTTTGTAAAACTGTTGCGCGTTCATAATCTTGATATACTTCTGGCGTGAGCATTTGTGCTTGTTTCGGTTCGATTTCAGTTTCATGTTCCGCAATTTTTTGTTCAATTGCTTCAATTTGACGTTGTAACTGTTGTTGTTCACGACGTTTATTTTTTAAATCAGTATACGATAATTGATTCGCGCTTGGTTCATCAACACTCACTGCTTCTTCAAGTTGCGTTAATGCCTGTTTTTCTAAATAATATTCATAATTACCATGATACATCATTGCTTCATTTGCTGTTAAGGCTACCACTTTTGTCGCCAATTCATTCATAAAGTAACGGTCATGGGAAACGAATAAGACTGTTCCATCATAGCCTTTTAACGCTTGTTCTAGCACAGCTTTACTCTCTAAATCCAAGTGATTGGTTGGCTCATCCATCAATAATACATTCGGTGCTAACAAGAAAATTTTCGCTAATTTTACTTTGGCTTTTTCACCACCACTTAATTCCGAAATTGTTTTTTTGACATCATCACCGGTAAACAACACATTTCCTAGTGCTGTACGGACTGTCGCTTGAGGCAATAACGGGAATTCATCCCATACTTCATCAAGAATGGTTTTACTTGGATGTAATGATTCATCTTCTTGATCAAAGTAACCATATTCAAGGTGATATCCTTCTTGAATAGTTCCATCAAGTAATGGTAATTGTTGCATCAACGTTTTCAATAATGTTGTCTTCCCAATTCCATTTGGACCAACAATTGCAATCCGGTCACCACGATAAAAGTGACATGTAATATTTTCTGCTAATTGCTTATCAGGATAGCCGATTGCTACACCTTCAAGTGCTAAGACATCTTTTCCCGTTTGTTTTCGAGCTTGCAAACGGAAAGCGGCGCTTTTTTCAGCTTGCTTTGGCGCTTCAATCAAGTCCATGCGGGCAATTGATTTTTGCTTATTTTTTGCTGATGAGCTTGATGTTGCCCGGGCAATATTGCGATCAACAAAATCTTGTAATCTGGCAATTTCTTTTTGCTGTGCTTCGTATTGTTTCAGTTGTCGCTCGTAATCACCAGATTTTTGATCGACATAACTTGAATAATTCCCATGATATTTTTGCATTTTTGTTCTTGAAAGTTCTAATACTTGTGTCACAATTCGATCTAAAAAATACCGATCATGGGAAACGAGTAATAATGCTCCTGGGTAATTTTGTAAGTACGTTTCTAACCACGTAACTGTTTCAATATCCAAATGATTGGTTGGTTCATCCAAAATTAATAAATCTGGCTTCGTTAATAACAATCGAACAAATGCCACACGTGTTTTTTGCCCCCCACTCAAACTCGTAATTG
>JBOFSL010000159.1:0-1410 GCA_051651525.1 Culicoidibacterales bacterium
ATGTCTATTCAATTCCTTATTTCTGGGGAACTGTTGGGATTGTTTACAACCCCGAGATGCTTGATGGCTTAGAAATCACGAGCTGGCATGATTTATGGAATGAAGACCTTGAAAATCAAATCTTCCTCGCTGATGGTGCTCGTGAAGTTGTCGGTATGGCATTAAATAGTATTGGTTACTCACTCAATTCAACTGATGGTGCTGAATTAGCTGCTGCAAGTGGCAAACTTCAAAGCTTAATGCCAAATGTGAAAGCAATTCTTGGTGATGAAATCAAAATGTTATTAGCAAACGAAGAAGCGGCTGTCGGCCTCGTTTGGTCTGGTGATGCTGCTGAAATCATGTATGAAAATGAAGCACTAACTTACGTTATTCCTGATGAAGGGACAAACCTTTGGTCAGATAACTTAGTTATTCCAAAAACAGCAAAAAATATTGATGCTGCTTACGAGTTCATCAACTTTATGCTCCGTCCTGAAGTTGCTGCGCAAAATGCCGATTATGTTGGTTATTCAACACCCAATGCGTCAGCCCTTGAGTTAATGGATCCTGAAGTGACTGAAGATGAACGCTTCTACCCTTCAACTGAAGTGACTGATGAATTAGAATACTACACGAATATTGGAAAAGCCAACTTAGCAAAATATAATGATATTTTCTTAGAGTTTAAAATGTCAGGCCAATAATCAAAAAATGGTGAGTCACACATGTGACCCACCATTTTTTATTGATTCGCTTTTTTGCTAAAAACATAATGCGTTGGCGTTGAATCCTTTGCTGAATAGTGATAACGCTGTGTTTCGAGTATTTTCAGTTGCTCTGGTGTTTCAACTAACTGCGTAATACATGCATGTAACAGTTGCCCGCGAGCAATTTTCGCGTATGTCGCTAAGCGCTTTGCTTTCCCTTGTTCAAAACTTTCAATAAAATCAATCGTGATTACTGTTTTTGGTAAGACGCGCGCAAATTCACTCGATGCTAAATTAATGCAAACTTCCTCTTGTACAAGCGGCGTAATTTGCGTGTGCCAAAACTTTGTTAGTGATTGTGATTGATACGTCATTGTGTGTTTCAAGTCAAGACGATATGGCCGTACAGCATCAAATGGTCGCACATACCCATACACTGCTGATAAAATGACAACTTGTGATTGTAAATAGGCACGTTGTGCCACATTGTAACCTTCTGGTTGTAATTGTTTAAAGACACTCCCTTGGTATAAATCAATCGCCGCCACTGGCTGCTTAATTTGATAATCTCGTTGGAGTTGGCAGGCTTGTTTAGCTGATAATTTAAACTGGTGCTGTAATTGTTCAGCTGTCAAAATTTCAAATTGTTGCCGCAGTTCGGCCGCTATGTCAGCAAACAGGGGCTCGCCACTGAGCTCATGTAACTGCTCAGTTTTCATCG
>JBOFSL010000160.1:0-1661 GCA_051651525.1 Culicoidibacterales bacterium
GTTCATGTGTGTTCGCTTCAAGACTTAAATGCGCAAGAATAATTGTTTGTGTTGCTTGCGTGATCAATTGCTGCAAATATTGCGCACTTTGGGTATTGTTGAGATGTCCTCGATCAGACGCAATCCGTTTTTTCAAATAAATTGGGCGGTTCGTCGCAGCTAATAATTCTGGTTCATGATTCGATTCGAACACATAACAGTGCGCACCGGTTGCTTGTTGCAACAACGTTTGATCTATTGTGCCTAAATCAGTTAAGTACACCAAACTTTGCCCTTGATAGCTAAACTTAAACCCACACGAATCGGTTGTATCATGTGACGTTGGCAAAATGATCACATGCAATTGCTCAAGTGTCAACTCATTTTCTGTCCAAATTTGTAAATTGCGCTTGCGTCCTGAACGTTGAAAATCTTTACGGGCAGTAATTTCGGCAGCTGTTCCTGCTGAAAGATGCACCGGCATGTGATGATATTTTGTCAACATTGCTAAGCCTTTGACATGATCACTATGATTATGGGTAATGAAAATCCCAGCTAAATCATTTAAATCTATCCCGTTTTCGGCTAAAATTTGGCTGATTCGTGATTTACTCACACCACAATCAATCAAATAATATTGCCCATCTACGTGAAGTAAACTGAGATTGCCACTACTACTACTGAGTAAAACGCGAATACTAAAGGGTGAATCATGGACGACCCGTTCTTTCAAGACAATTTTTTGTTGAAAGTCGATTTTTTGTAACGTTTTATCACCTTTTTGATATTTCGCTTGATACGTGTACCCGGTTTGCACATACTTCTGATATTTCTGCACTTCTTTTTCAATACTCTCAAGTTGCTCCTCATCCGCACGCTTCGCATACGCTTGCAACTACGCCACCGCCTCCGCAGTTTGGTGCCGTTTGTACAATAATGTAGCCTGATTTCGCCAAAGCTTGTGCTCATAACCTTGAATGCTTAAACTTTGGACAATTTCAGCAGCTGCTTCTAGCTCATAATCAAATTCATAACAATACACCCGCAACTGTTGTAATTCTAACCAACTGGGATGTGTTGGTGTCAGTTCAGCTAATAAGGCTTCACTCCAAGCTACTCCTTGCGTAAATTCGCGACAATATTTGGCAACTTTCACCTTTAACAATTGACTGGTCCCATCAGTTGGCCACGTTTGAATCATTGCCCACAACAGCCGTCCAGTTTGTTCTCGGTCGTTGAGAACAGCGGCATATTCAGGGTTATTGCTTGCTCCAAGTGTGAAAAGTTCATTGACATAGTGAAATTGTTGTTCAAATGTTTGTGTTGTCATCATCAATTATTCTCCCTTTTCAGCAAGATCAACGTAATAGTGCTTGTTTTTGTTAAACCAATCCTGGATATAGTGAGGATGTTGCTCATGCACCTTCCGAATCAATTGGCCCTCATATTTACCTTGTGGAAACACATCAGCCAACGTCAAACGAATTTTACCCTTCATTTGTTGTGCTTTATGCTGTTGCACTTGTTCAGGTGTTGGTTGATAAACTGTCATTAACATCGCTACATCGACGGCATAATGCTTATTGTACCTAAACCACTCGACAAAATAAAACGGATGTTGCCGATGTACATCAGCGACAATTCCCCCAGCATATTTCCCCTCAGGAATGACATCTGTTAAT
>JBOFSL010000161.1:0-3119 GCA_051651525.1 Culicoidibacterales bacterium
CTAAAGTATGGAAATCACCAACGTGTTGTTGGGTTGTGTAATGTCCCGGTCAATCAAATGATGTCGGAAGCGAAAGAGTTACAGGTCGATGTGAATGATTTAACATTCCAGTTTGCAGGATTGAATCATCTTGTTTGGCACAAAGTATGGGATAAACGAGGGAACGAAATCACGAAAGACGTGATGCAACGTTGGCTTGCAAGCAATGATCAAGGAGTTGCAAATATCGAAAATATTCCGTGGGTTGATCAACAAGTATTGAATTTAGGCTTAATTCCGTGTTTCTATCATCGATATTTCTATTTAGAAGATGAAATGTTACAAAAAGGGTTAGAAGATTTTGCGAAGAATGGGACGCGAGCTGAAGTTGTTCAACAAGTAGAACATGAACTTTTCGAATTATACAAAGATCCAGAATTATCAGAAAAACCAAAGCAATTAGAATTACGTGGGGGAGCATATTATTCAGATGCGGCTTGTGAGTTAATTACGGCAATTCAAAATGATAAAGGCACAATGATGGTCGTTGATACCCAAAACAAAGGGACAATTACTGATTTGCCATATGAGTGCGCAATTGAAACAACGGCGATTATTACCGCAAGTGGACCGAAACCAATTACTTTTGGTCTGTTCCCAGCGTCAACGCGTGGACTTGTGCAAATGATGAAAGCTTTTGAAGAATTAGTTGTCGAAGCAGCAGTGACAGGAGACTACGCGACGGCGCTCCAAGCCCTCACGATGAATCCGTTAATTAAAGGTGCTACTCAAGCGAAAATTGTCTTGGATAAAATGCTTGTTGCCCATTACGAACACTTACCGCAATTCCAAGCGTATATTGACGAAAATTTAAAATAAACAATCATAAAAAATTTGATAATAATGAAGCAGTTGTCTATACAGAAAAACAAGCAAGTGATATACTTGAAGTAAATAACAATAGAGGTGACGAAGATGTTGATTACGAATGCAACGATTTATACAAAAACAGGGAAAATAGAACAAGCATATTTACAAATTGAAGGTACAAAAATTGCTAACTTTGGTCCAATGAGTGAAATGCCATCAACACAACAACCAACACTTGATGCAACAGGAAAATTAGTTGTGCCAGGATTTATCGACCAACATATTCATGGAGCGGCAGGTGTTGATACAATGGATGCCTCAATTGAAGGGTTAAAGCTGTTCGCACAAACGTTACCAAAAGAAGGAACAACAACGTTTTTAGCAACAACGATGACACAATCAATTGATGCAATTGATGCAGCATTACGTGCAACACGTAAATTTATTGAAAATTATAATCAACCAGGTCAAGCACAATTAGCAGGAATTCATTTAGAAGGACCGTTTATCAATTGTGCGTATAAAGGAGCACAACCTGCCGAATACATTATTAATCCATCAATTGAAATGATGCAACACTTTATTGATGTAGCAGGTGTTGGTAATATCAAATTGGTAACCTATGCACCAGAAGTTGCTGAAGCAGGATTTGTTGATTTCTTAGTTGCAAATAATATTATCCCATCAGTTGGACATAGTAATGCGACATTTGCTGAAGTTGAAGCTGACTTTAATCACGGATTAACAAACATTACCCACTTCCACAATGCGTCATCAGGTCATCATCACCGGACACCAGGAGTTGTTACAGCTGGGTTTGGTTTAGATACAACTGTCGAAATTATTTGTGATGGTGTGCATTTACATCCTGATGTTGTAAAAACTGTGAAAAAAGTGAAAGGGAGCGATAAGATCGTTCTTGTGACTGATTCAATGTGTGCCAAAGGTCTTGGAGACGGTGATTATAGCCTAGGTGGGCAAAAAGTAATTAAAGTTGGAAATGAAGCTCGACTTGAAGATGGGACTTTAGCAGGAAGCGTTGCCGAAATGAACTGCTGTGCACATAATATGCAAAAGTTTACAGGCGCAAGTGTTGAAGAAATCATTTTAATGACCGCAACAAATGCAGCACGATCATTAGCAATGGAAACTAAAGGGAGAATTGCAATTGGGAATGAAGCCGATCTGGTAATTATGACACCTGAATATCAAATTGAAACAACAATTTGCCAAGGTGTAATTGCACAATAAAACATGAAAAAAAGCTAACTATCCACGAAAGGGAAGTTAGCTTTTTTCATGTTTTATTTCAAAAGTTGTATAGACAAATAAAAAAACGTGTGCTATGATAATAGAGTAAGAAAGTATCATTGGAGGAAAAAACATGAAAGTTATTATCGTCAAAGATTATCAAGCAGCAAGTGAAGTCGCTGCTCAAGAAATGTTAACAATAGTTAAAAACAACCCAAAAGCTGTACTCGGTTTAGCGACAGGAAGTACACCAATTGGTATGTATAATTTAATGGTTCAAGACCACAAAGATAACGGAACTGATTATGGACAAATTGAAACGTACAACTTAGATGAGTACCTTAATTTACCAGCAAATCATGCCGATCAATCATACCGTCATTTTATGGATATAAATTTATTTGATCACTTAAATATTCAAAAAGCAAATACACATGTACCAGAGGGAACTGGTGAAGCACAAGCAGCATGTGAAGCATATGATGCAAAATTAGCTGCAATTGGTGGAGTTGATATTCAAGTCCTTGGAATTGGTTCAAATGGTCACATTGCATTCAATGAACCAGGTGTTGATTTTGAGTTAGGAACGAATATCGTAACGCTTGATGAGCAAACACGTCAAGATAACGCACGTTTCTTCGATACACTTGAAGAAGTACCAACACACGCAATTACAATGGGAATTAAATCAATTAAATCTGCAAAAAAAATCATTTTAATTGCATCAGGTGAAAACAAAGCCGATGCTGTTAAAGGAATGATTGAAGGCGAAGTAACAGTTGAGTTACCAGCATCAGCATTACAAGATCATAGCGATGTTATTGTTATCGTTGACGAAGCAGCAGCAAGCAAATTAACAAAATAAACAAGCGTTTGTATTCATTTACCTAATTTTTAGGTATAATGAATATGAACGTTTTTTTTTGTAATAATGCAAAAAAGTGGAGGGCAAAATAATGACAGTTAAAGTACCAATTTATAAACAAATCGAAGCATGGTTGAGTGAGATGATTAAAACC
>JBOFSL010000162.1:0-3210 GCA_051651525.1 Culicoidibacterales bacterium
TGGCCACTTTGTTCAAGGACTCGAAAAATTAGCACTTGCAATGCATGGTCGTAAGTTTACAGGGATGATTGTTGCCCAAAATGCTTCCGCCAATCAAATTCAATTGCTGCGCAAAAATTACCAAAAATTGTATACTGAATTATCACCACTCCAAAAAATCCAACTCAATGAAAGTGACTCAATGGCAACAAGTCAAAGCCAATCATTCTTTGAAATGGATGGCAAACAAAAAGCCGCAATGATCAGCGCATCAACAGCTGGTGTCCTTGGCGTGATTGGTGGTGCGGCAATTGGTGCAACAACGGCAGCCGGACCGATTGGTCTTTCAGTTGGCGGCCAAATCGGCGGCCAAATTGGTGGCGCACTTGGAGGATTGTTCCAGTCACTGGCACCAAATAGTCAAAAAACCCAGACAACATCAAGGGCGCAAACGATTACCACAGAAAACAAAGCAATTTCTGATATGTTGTCACTGATTGATGAACAATTAAAACGTATCAATGAGTTCGATAGTTATGGTATGTGGCAGGTGGCAGGATATTTTTGCTCGGAAGATATGTCGACTGCAGAAATTGCTGCGAGTAATTACCGTTCACTGATGAATGGGGAAAATTCTGGACGTGAAGTTTCCGCAATTAATTCATGGCGCAGTGATGCCGAAGGGTTTACTGACTTAACACAATACGTTTCACGATTTGTTCATCCACAATTTGTCTATGGGGGTTCACTCCGGACCAATGCCGCAACAGCAGTGAGCGGGAAAGAACTCGGTCTCCATTTAGGTCTGCCACGAACAACAGTCCCAGGATTACCGGTCATTGAGCATGCTGAATTTGGGAAAGAAGTGACAAGCTATCAACTCTTCCCAAAAACGAAAACGCTCAGTCCAAAAGAGCTGATGACGCTTGGAAAAGTGTTTGACCTCGGACAAATTACCGAAAAAGCCGTCGAGCTGGATAATAAAAGTTTGAATATGCACACCTTTATCACCGGTTCAACTGGTTCGGGGAAAAGTAATACCGTGTACCAAATGCTCAAAGAGTTACACCAAGATGAAATTCCATTTTTAGTAATTGAACCAGCTAAAGGTGAGTACAAAGATGTCTTTGGGAACTGGGATGACGTCAATGTCTATGCGACAAACCCGCAAATTGCTCCACTGGTAAAACTCAATCCCTTTAAGTTTCCAGAATCAATTCATGTCCTCGAACATGTTGATGGACTCGTTGAAATTTTCAGCGTTTGTTGGCCAATGTACGATGCGATGCCGGCGTTTTTCAAAGATGCGATTTTACAATCGTATGAAGCAGTTGGCTGGGATTTAGGCTCATCAAGTTATTTGGGAAGCGAAATCATCTATCCAAACTTTGAATTGTTAGTCGAACAATTAGAAAAATTAATTCAAGAAACACAATATTCTGCCGAAGTAAAGGGTAACTATACTGGTGCACTTGTGACACGAGTCAAATCGTTAACCGTTGGCCTCAATCGCTTTATTTTCACTGATGAACAAACGCCCTATGCGAAATTGTTTGATGAAAACTGTATTTTAGATATGAGCCGAGTGAAATCAACGGAAACGAAAGCGTTGTTAATGGGCTTAGTAGTGTATTTGCTGAATGAATATCGCATGGATCAAAAAACGGGGAGTAACCATGGATTGAAACATGTGACGGTATTAGAAGAGGCGCATAATTTGCTGAAAAATACGGCGCAACAAGGAAGTTCTGAATTAGTAGGGAAATCAGTTGAGATTTTAACGAATACAATTGCGGAAATTCGCACGTATGGCGAAGGTTTTATCATTGTTGACCAATCACCATCATCAGTCGATATCGCTGCGATCAAAAATACGAACACGAAAATTGTCTTGCGGACACCAGAAGCGAATGATCGTGAAACCGTCGGCCGTTCAATGGGGTTAACTGAAGATCAAGTGAATGAAATTGCGAAATTGCCAAGTGGCGTTGCAGTTGTGTACCAAAATGATTGGCTCAGCCCAGTCTTAACGATGGTTGATAAAGCCGATGTTGTCGAATCAGTTTATAAACATGAACAACAGATGCAAATTACCCCGTATCGCGTTGCTGTTACTCAATTATTACGTGTCATCTTACAACCGTGGTTGAGTCACGAACAACAGCCAGTAGCCGTCTTAACGCAAGCACTGACAAGTGTGCAACTGCCACAACAGTACCGTCGCTTAGTCATGACAGCAATCGAAGTGTATACCGCCCAATACGGGAAAATGCAAGTCAAAGTCACAGCAATTCCTGAAATCCAAACCGTATGCTTAACGCTCATGCAAGTAACACCAGCGCAGCTAGATGCAATCATTCTGACGAATAATCCGCAGCAACTTCGTCAAGCAGTTATGAAAAGAACATATGGTTTAACAAAAGTAGAAATTGAAGAAATTTGTCACGTACTGACGATGAGAGGTGAATAGCGATGGATTTTGATGTATCAAAACTAACAGAAACACTTGAAACAGAGATAAAAGAAATCGGTGATAGTATTGAAGCGACAGCAGACGCTTTTCATGATAAATTTGTTTCGAAAATTATCCCAACTGATGGGAAATACGGAGAAGCAGTTACCTTTGCAACGGAAATGATTCCAGGAGTTGCAGCTTATAATAGTATCCGTGAAGGTGACTGGCAACAAGCGGCAATCGATGTGTCAATTGATGTCGGTATGGTTGTGCTAGGGGCAGCAACAGCCGGAGTAGGTGCAGTCGCAATTGCTAGTGCACGAACAGCTTCAAAAGTCGCCGTCAAAGGCGCAAGCGAAGTTGTCGAATCAGTCGCAAAAAATACAATCAAAGCCAGTACAGAAGCCGTTACAAAAACAGTGACGCGTGAAACAGGCGAACAATTGGTAAAATATTCGGATGAAATTGTTAAAGCCGCAGAGGCATCACCAGTGCAATTAAAAATTTTGGAACAACAAAATTTAACTGAAGGAATTGTAAATGGTAGAACAGTCTTGAAACTACCTGATTCTGATTTAGGCGCAGTTGAGAATATAAAGAGAATGGAAAAGGGTCTTGCACCTATTGGTAAAGATGGGAATCCAATTGAGTTACATCATATTGGTCAAACACATGAGGCACCAATTGCCGAGCTTGAATCCATAATACATAAAGGAAATTACAAAGATTTACACGTAAATGATGGAACACCAAGCAAGATAGATAGAGTTTCATTT
>JBOFSL010000163.1:0-13510 GCA_051651525.1 Culicoidibacterales bacterium
TTTCAAGTGAAAATTAGTGTTATTTTTTCGTTTGGCATTCATAATTTGTCGTAAAGTCTTCAATGTTCCACAGGCGAATATCATCTTTATGCGTTAGCATGTTGACGAAGTTATTACGGGCTTGTGGATATTGCGCATAAATGCTTTCCATTAAAGATTTGACACCTTCACGTGATGTATGCTTATCCATCGGACACATTGATTCGACGATGACTAAATCATCATTACGTTCATGTGCTGCGATAATATCGGCTTCATGAACGAGCACAAATGGACGAATCATTTCCATTTCGTCGCGATCAAGGTACATTTTCGGGACAAAAGTGCCAATTTTGCCATTGAAAATCGCATTCATAAAGACTGTTTCAATTGCATCATCGACGTGGTGACCAAAGGCAAATTTATTGCAGCCATTTTGTTTTGCATAATCGATGACGAGTGCTTTTTTGAATTTTGAGCAAAGTGAACAAGGCAGACGGCCTTCTTTATCAGCATTCGCTTCTAAAACTTTACGTAAACCTGTATCATAGGCATGATATTCAATGCCTTTATCGGCACAAAATTTTTCTAATGGATCAAAATCCATGCCATCAAAACCGAACTTTAAGGTAATTCCAACGACTGAAAAGTTTTTATTTGGGAAATTCGTTGCATAAATATGTAACGCCCACAGCAGTAAAACACTATCTTTACCACCACTGACACCGACAGCAATTCGGTCACCATCTTGAATTAAATCGAACATTTCATCTGCTTTTCGTAAGCTTCCTAAAATTTTGCGCATGAGCATCTCCTTTTACTTAACAAGTAGCTCTATTTTACCGTACTTTTGTGTCATACTAAATCAATATAAGCAACTCTTAACATTAAATTAGTGATTCTAATCTCAAAATGCAGAGATATTTTGGTTTTTATTCCTGAAAATGGTAAAATAAAAGAGAAAAAAATTGATTAAGAATGGAAGTTGGAAGTATGAACGGGATTTTAGTTGTCAATAAAGATAAAGGGATGACAAGTCATGATGTTGTTTTTAAATTACGAAAAATACTACAAACGAAAAAAGTAGGCCACACGGGAACCTTAGATCCAGAAGTTGATGGTGTATTAGTTATTTGTATTGGTGCCGCAACAAAAGTAAGTCAGTTTATGATGGCTGGGACAAAAACGTATCATGGTGAAGTCACAGTTGGATTTAGTACTGAAACTGAAGATGCATATGGTGCAACGATTCAAACGAAACCTATTGCAGTAAATCAGTGGACAGCAGCAGATATTGATGCTGTTTGTGCCTCACTTGTCGGCAGAATTACGCAAATTCCACCGATGTATTCAGCTGTTAAAGTAAATGGTAAGAAATTGTATGAATATGCACGTGCTGGTCAAAGTGTTGAACGGCCAAGTCGCGAAGTTGATGTATTCAGTCTTGAGTGGGAACCAGAAACATTAGTTTTCGAAAATGGAACGATGAAGTTTAGTTTTACGGTCACATCGTCGAAAGGCTTATACGTGCGGACATTAGCGGTACAAATGGGTGAAGCTCTAGGTTATCCGGCGCATATGTCAAATTTACACCGTCTTGGCTCAGGTGTATTCACACTTGATCAAGCCCAGACATTAGCTGAAATTACTGAAAATGGACCGAAACTGTATAGTATGGCTGAGGCTTTACGAGTGTATCCGCATTTCCAAGCAAATGAACATATCGCGAAACTTGTCCGCAATGGTGTCGTGTTACGTGCGAATCAAATTCCTTTCCCACTCACAACACCAGAAGTTGTGGTTTACGACGGTGAAGCGGCTTTAGCAGTGTATGGACCACATCCCAGTAAACCAGATTTATGGAAGGTTATCCGTGGTTTTCAACAAGAAGAGGGGTTGTAAGCAGTGCAAGTTATCACGTTAAATGAACAAAAATTTCGTGACCATACGACATGCCCAATCAATAAGCCACTTGTGTTAGCACTCGGCTATTTTGATGGTGTGCATCGTGGTCATCAAGGTTTAATTCAACAAGCCCAAATCTATGCGAAAAAACACCAAGCATTAACTGCGGTTGTGACATTTTGGCCAAATCCAAACGTTGCCCTTGGAAAAGCGGATGACTTTGGTTCGCTAACTCCCCTTCAAATGAAAGAGCGTGTGATGGCCCATTATGGTGTTGACGTCTTAATTACCGTTGAGTTTTCAGATTGGCTACGGCAATTACCAGCACAAGTATTTATGGAACGGTTATTTGCACAATTTGAAGTTGCTGCAGTTGTGGCTGGTTTTGATTTTAGGTTTGGAAAAGCTGGTGCAGGTAACGTCGAGTTACTACAAAAGCTTGATAAGCCAGTCCATATTATTCCAGAAATTCAATTTGAGAACGAAAAAATTAGTTCAACGGCGATTCGACAGGCAATTCAAACTGGTGATATCAATTATGTGAATCAGATGCTAGGGCGTAGTTATGAAGTGTGTGGTGTCGTGATGAATGGACTTCAAAATGGAAGGAAATTAGGCTTTCCAACAGCAAACTTGGCGTTACAAGAACAATATGTTTTACCAAAAACTGGTGTATATGCGGTTCGTGTCTATGTACAAGGCCAATGGTACGAAGGTATGGCTAATGTTGGACATGCACCAACAATTCGACGAAACGAATTAACCGGTTCGTTTGGCAATGCTCATGAACCATTAATTGAAGTCAATATTTTTGCATTTGATGCGAGTATTTATGGTGAAAGTTTACGAGTCCAGTTTGTGGAACGTATGCGTTCAGAGCAAAAATTTACTGGTGTTGAAGCTCTAAAGCAACAACTCTCTGAAGATAAACAAGCAATTATTACGCACTTTAGTCAATTAATCAATTCATAATCAGAGATGGTGTTGCAACCATCTAAGCAATAGTGTATAATTTGATTTGACCTTGTTCTAGGCTTTTCGACCACTCCGGCGTCTGGCTTTGATGAAGGCTACTTTATATCAAATCAAAGGAGGATATTACAAATGGCAATTACTAAAGAACGTAAAAACCAAATCATTGCAGAATATGCAACGAAACCAGGAGATACAGGTTCTCCAGAAGTACAAATCGCTTTATTGACTGAAAACATCAATAACTTAAATGTGCACTTCAAACAACACAAACATGACCACCACTCACGTCGTGGATTATTACAAATGGTTGGACACCGTCGTAACTTATTAAACTATATCAAGTCAAAAGATATAACTCGTTACGTAGCATTAATCAACCGTTTAGGATTACGTCGCTAATCACGAGTGTTGTCTACACACTTAATTTAAATATATAATTTCCAAATCACAAATCACAATTAAATCACAAATCACACGAAAAAGAGCCGCGAGGCTCTTTTTTTTTTGCAATTAGCGTGTATAATTAATTTATATAATAAAAAAATAAAGGGGATTACATTCATGACTGAAGATCGTGCAAAAAAATTATTTATGGAATTTGCAGCAAAAAAAGATAAAGCGCAAACGTATTTTGAAAAAGGTGATGCGATGCTTGCATTTGGGAAATATACGTACTATATTGATCACATCGATTTAAATGAAGCACTTGATTATGAGATGCTTGCTAAAATTAATGAGTATGTCTTGAAAAAACATAATCTTAATTTAGATGCAATTATGACGGTTGGAATTTTAGATAAGCGTCAGCGAGAAGGTGTTGAGTTGAATGAAGACCAAGTCCTTTATTTTGAAGATGCGAAAAAATATGTCGATGAAACATGGTTACGACTCATATTACACTTGGATCAACCAACTTTTAGTAAATAATGATGAAAGCACCCAAGTTGAGTTTGGTGCTTTTTTTTTGCTATTCAAGGCTGAATGAAAGTGCTATACTGACGATGAAAATACGGAGTCAAAGAGGTTTCTGTAAAGCATAAATTGACAGTAATCAAAAGCAGTGGTAACATAAAGAAAAACAAAGTTAGCACTCTCTATATAATAGTGCTAAAAAGAGGACTTCAATATGATGGATGTGAATCAATGGACAACAAATTTACAACTTGGGGTAGCGAGTGCACAATCACAAGCGATAAGCCAGACACAAAGTGAAATTACGCAATTAAATCTGTTAATTGCCTTTTGGAATCAAGAACGCTCATTGATGAAACGGATTTTTATTCGTGCACAAATTAATGAATCAGCCTTTAACCAAGCAATGAATCAAAAGTTACAAACGTTACCGAAATTAGGGATGGCAAATAGTAACCTCGGCTTCAATCCCAATGTACTTAGTTTATTTGAAAAAGCGGCAATATATATGAATAAATATCAAGATGACTACTTAGCAATTGAACATATTTTATTGGCGATGACCAAAAGCCAAGACCAGGTGATTAAGGAGCTGTTTAGCCAATTTGATATTTCAAAAAAACGCATAAGTGAAGCGTTAGAAATTATTCGGGGCAATCAACGCATTACATCGAAAGAACCGGAAGCAACGTATGAAGTGTTAGAAAAATATGGACGTGATCTCGTTGCGGAAGCACGTGCTGGAAAAGTTGAACCAGTTATTGGTCGTGATGAAGAGATTCGTCGGATGATTCAAATTTTATCACGGAAAACAAAAAATAATCCGCTTTTGATCGGTGAGCCTGGAGTAGGGAAAACCGCTGTTGTTGAAGGTCTTGCGAGTCGTATTGTTCGTCAAGATGTCCCTGAATCATTGAAAGATAAAATTATTTTCGAACTCGATTTAGGATCGTTGATTGCTGGAGCAAAATACCAAGGTGAGTTTGAAGAACGATTAAAAGCAGTATTAAATGAAGTAAAAGCAAATGAAGGTCGGATTTTACTGTTCATCGATGAAATTCATATGTTAGTTGGTGCGGGACAAACATCGGGTGCGATGGATGCTGGAAATTTATTGAAACCAATGTTAGCACGTGGTGAATTGCATTTGATTGGTGCGACAACGTTAAATGAATATCAAAAACATCTTGAAAAAGATGCTGCACTCGAACGTCGTTTTCAACGAGTTGTGATTGATGAACCAAGTGTAGAAGAAACAATTACGATTTTACGTGGGTTAAAAGAACGCTTTGAAATTCACCATGGTGTAAAAATTGCTGATCATGCGCTTGTGAGTGCAGCAGTGATGTCAGAGCGTTACGTAACTGATCGCTTTTTACCTGATAAAGCAATTGATTTGATTGATGAAGCATGTGCGATGATTCGGACGGAAATTGATTCAATGCCAGCCGAACTTGATTTATTACTCCGAAAAGTCATGCAGTTAGAAATTGAAGAAGTTTCACTCAGACAAGAAAGTGATGCCGCTTCAAGTGTCCGCTTAGAAAGTTTACGCTTTGAACTTGCGAATGTGAAGGCGCAAATGCAAACGATGAGAGAACAGTGGGAGCAAGAAAAGGCAGCAATTGGTGGTGTCCAAAAACTAAAAGAAGATTTAGAAACGGCGAAACATGCCCTTGAGATGGCACAGACAGCATCAAATTATGAGTTAGCATCACAAATTCAGTATGAAACGATTCCCAATCTGGAAAAATCAATCGCTCATGCGGAACAAGTTGAGTCGATCAATGAAGGTGAAAGCCGACTTGTTCGCGAAGTTGTAACAGAAGAAGAAATTGCTGAAATTATTGCAAAAGCGACAAATATTCCGGTTGCCAAATTGTTACAAGGTGATCGCGAACGGTTATTGAATTTGAAAGCAACGTTGGGTGAACGGGTTATTGGTCAAGATGAAGCACTTGAATTAACAAGTGATGCAATTATTCGCGCACGTGCAGGAATTAAAGATCCGCAACGACCAATTGGTTCATTTTTATTCTTAGGTTCAACAGGTGTTGGAAAAACCGAAGTTGCACGAGCATTGTCCGAGACGTTATTTGCCTCGCAAGAACATATGATTCGGATCGATATGTCAGAATATATGGAAAAACATGCAGTAAGTCGACTCGTAGGTGCCCCTCCAGGTTATGTAGGCTATGAAGAAGGTGGGCAGTTAACGGAAGCAGTTCGCCGAAATCCATATTCAATTGTCTTACTCGATGAAGTTGAGAAAGCACACCCAGATGTGTTCAATATTTTATTACAAGTACTAGATGATGGTCGGATTACTGATGGAAAAGGACGAACAGTTAATTTCAAAAATACCATTATTATTATGACTTCAAATATTGGATCACACTATTTATTGAATGAACCTGATTATGAAATGGCATCACAAGCTGTTAAAGCTGAATTGAAAAATTATTTCCGTCCGGAGTTTCTTAATCGGATTGATGAAATTGTGATTTTCAAACCTTTAGAAAAAACACATATTTATGCCCTTGTCTTTAAACAACTTGAATTGTTAAATCAACGATTAGCTGAACAAGAAATTACTGTTAAGCTAAGTGAACAAGCAGTCAATTATATTTTTGAACATGGATATGAGCCTCAATACGGTGCGAGACCTTTGAAACGGTTTATGCAAAAATATGTCGAAACGTTCGTGGCGCGCCTTGTCATTGCGGGTAGTGTTCAAGCAAAACAAACAATTTTCATTGATGAAGTTGATGGAATTTTAAGTAGTACGATTCAGTTCAATTAAAAATAATGAATATTGAAAAATAGAACTCATTCACGAGAATTAGCGGAAATATCTGAATTAAGTTGATAATATTCAGCTAATTTATATGAGAATTAACAAGTAGTTTTCAAAACTACTTGTTAATTTTTTGTTGAAAATGTATAATAGAATGGAAGTTGTACTCGAAGTACAACAAGGCACTTTTGAAGGAGGAGTTAGTAAACATAGGTTTATTAACGAATGCACACATGAAATTAGCGATGGTTATCGATTCAGCAATACAAATTTTACCCGAAACATTGGTTAAATATCCTGTTTACGAAGTTTCACTTTCAGTGATTTTTGGACAAGAGACATATAAAGAAAATATTGATATTGATTTAAAAACATTTTATGCACGTTTAGAAAGTGGCGAATTTGCGACAACATCGCAACCAGCACCGGGAGATTTTCTCGTTGTCTATGAAGATTTAAAAGCACAGGGTTATACAGATATTCTAGTGTTTAGTGTTTCAAGCAAGGGAAGCGGAACATATAACTCGGCGACACAAGCAGCAGCAATGATGAGCGGCATTAATATTGTCTTACATGATACGCTACAAGCTTCAGTTATGGCTGGGGAAACAGTTAGTTATATCGCGGAACAATTATTTGAACATGATTGGACAATTGAACAAGCAATTCAATATTACAAAGATGATTACGACAACCACAATATTATGGTTGCTATCGATAATATGGATCACTTAAAACGTAGTGGACGCGTGAGTTCGGCCCAAGCATTATTTGGTAGCTTATTAAGTATTAAACCGATTATTGAAATGCAAGACGGTTTAGTTGTTTCAACTGGAAAACAACGGACAATGAAACGTGCGTTACAGTATATTGTTGAACAAATGGTTGAAAAAAATCCGAAACGAATCGTGATTATGCATGCATTAAACACAGAACGTAAAGAAGAACTTGAAAAAATGTTACGTGCAGTGTTACCAAATGTGGAATATTCAGCACGAATTATGACACCGACAATTGGAGCACACTCAGGACCAACAATTATTGGTTGTGTTTGGTTTAAATAAGTAAGAGAAAACACTATCGTTGTAGTGTTTTTTCTTTGGTTGAAAAACAAAAAAATAGCACAAAATTAGAAAAAAGTGTTAGAATAAAGCTTGATAGCCTTTTTAGGGTCAAAGTTGAGAAATAAGAGGTAAACAAAATGAAAAGTTCGAATTTTGCCAAGGGGGCCACGATTGCTACAATCGGAATCGTCTTAACAAAATTTTTGGGAATGATGTATTCATTTCCGTTAGAAAATTTAATTGGAGATGAAGGTGGAGCATTATACCAATATGCGTATAACCTATATGTCATTTTCTTAGATGTTGCAACTGCCGGGATTCCATTTGGGATGGCGAAGTTTGTCGCAATGTATAATTCAAAAGGTGATTATCGCTCAGGGGTGAAACTGTGGCGAATTAGTACTTTATATATGGTTGTGATTGGGATTATTAGCTTCTTAGCACTCTATCTTGTTGCACCATTTATCGCTGGAATTTTTGCAACGAGTAGTGCAAGTGCCGCGAATATCGAGGATATTGTGCATGTTATACGGATGTTATCACCAGCACTAATCATTGTACCAGCATTAGGTGTGAGCCGTGGGTTCTTCCAAGGGTACGGTGATATGCGACCGACAGCCTATTCACAATTCTTTGAACAATTGTTTAGAATTATCTTTTTACTTGGTGCTGCCTATTTAGTCATGCGTGTGTTACCAGGTGGTGATGTTGTTACTGCCACAGGTTGGGTTGTATTTGCTTCATTTGTTGGAGCAATGGCAGCAATGCTTGTCTTAGGTTTCTTCTGGCTGAAGAGTTATCGTTCAATTCATCATAAAATTGGCGAACAAACAATTACTAAAGAGTACAGCTCATGGACATTGTTCAAAAAATTATTAGTATTTTCAATTCCGTTTGTTATTGTCAGTGTATCAGCAAATTTATACCCATCAATTTCAAATGCGACGTTTAATTCAACGATGATTGCGACTGGTCAATATACATTTGAAGAATCAAGCAATATTTTGGCAGTTATTCAACTATGGGCACCGAAAATTACGGCGATTCCAGTTTCACTTTCAATGGGAGTATCACTTGCATTAATTCCATATGTCACTCAAGCATATGCTCAAAAAGATTTGAAAACGGTGCGTCGTTATACGGTTCAATCAATGAACTTAATGTTATTATTTACCATTCCAGCTGCATTTGGAATTTTAGCGATTTCAGAATCACTGTATAGTGGTTTGTACAGTCCAAGTGTATATGGGCCAACAATTTTAGGAATTGATGCATTCCGGGGAATTTTCTTGGCATTATCGATGGTAACTGCGGCAGTATTACAGGGAACAAATCATCAAAAAATTGCTGTACGTAATGCATTAATTGGTGTTTTAGTAAAACTAGTTTTAAATGTTCCAATGATTTATTTATTTGGACCACTAGGTGATGTGTATGCATCGATTTTAGCGTTAGGAACTGATGTTGGACTAAATATTTATCAATTGTATAAGATTACCCACTTCTCACAAAAACGCTTCTGGCGCAATACAATTTTGACAACGGCGTCAAGTGTTGTGATGTTCGTCGCTTTAGCAGGTGTGAGTAAACTCTATCCGCTCATTGGATTAACGCTCGATACAAGGGTAGAGTCGTTACTAATTACAGGAATAAGTGCGGTAATTGGAGGAGCAATCTTCCTTAGCTTCGCATGGTACTTCGGATTATTAAAACAATTAAAACGATAAAAAAGCCACAACATGACGTGTTTACTCGATGAATTTTTCGAGTAACGCGTCATCTTCTGGTTATTGAAAGGAAATAAAAAGATGCGATTAGATAAAATTTTAGCAAATAGTGGCTATGGAAGTCGTAAAGATGTCAAAAAATTACTACGAGGAAAAACAGTAACTGTCAATGGTGTGATTGTGAAAGATGCATCAAGTCATGTTGATCCAGAAAAAGATTTAATTTTTGTTGGTGATGAGCAAGTCCAATACCAAGAATTTATTTACCTCGTAATGAACAAACCACAGGGTGTTATTAGTGCGACCGAAGACCGTGTCCATGAAACGGTATTAGATTTATTGGCAGAGGCCGATTTTAGTCGCGAACCTTTCCCAGTTGGAAGACTCGATATTGATACGGAAGGTTTACTCATTTTAACGAACGATGGCAAATTTGCGCATGATGTACTTTCACCTAAAAAACATGTTGATAAAACATATTACGCCAAAATTGACGGTATCGTCACACTTGAAGATATTGTTGCGTTCAGTCAAGGGGTTATTTTAAAAGGAAATGAAACGAAAGGTGAGGCTGATTACGTAACGAAACCAGCAACGCTTGCGATTATCACAACTGACGAAGAAACGAACACAAGTGAAATTGAAGTGACAATTACCGAAGGGAAATTCCATCAAGTAAAACGGATGTTTGAAAGCGTTGGGAAGACTGTGGTATACTTAAAACGTATTCAGATGGGGCAGTTAGCACTTGATGAAGAATTACCATTAGGTGCATATCGTGAACTCACGGATGCAGAGCTAGCATTAGTTGTCAAACGCGACTAATACACAAAAGCTAACAATTTGACGGGCACCAATTTTGGGTCCAAAACAAAGAAGGAGCATATGTAAAATGAAATTAAATATGACAACTCGTCAAGTCGCCCTCACGGCGATTCTAAGTGCTTTTACAATGGTTTTAGCACTTACACCACTGGGGTTGATTCCAATTAATCCGGTGATTAATGTAACAATTATTCATATTCCGGTTATTATTGCGGCAATTGTCGTTGGACCAACAAGTGGGATGATTGTTGGGCTTGTATTTGGGATTTTCAGTATGATCAATGCAACCGTCAATCCATCACTACTTTCTCCGATTTTCTTAAATCCACTCGTGGCTATTGTGCCAAGGGTTTTAATTGGGCTAGTCGCAGGATATAGTTACCTTACAGTTGCAAATTTAACGAAAAAAACGTTAACACCGTTTGCTGTTGGTTTCGCAGCAACGACAGGGACATTAATGAACACAGTTGGGGTTTTAGGCTTGATTTATATTTTATATGGTGACTTTGTTTATCAAGTAACTGGAGTAGCAGCAGGACCATTTTTGGCAACATTACTTGTTACGAATTCACTTCCTGAATTAATCATTGGTGTCGTTATTATTGTTGTGGTGATTAAAGCACTTTCACGAACAATTTTACGCATGTTTCCATAAAAAAATAAAGAAGCACCAAAAACATGAGTTTTATTGGTGCTTCTTTATGTAAGCTACAGCAATTGGGGTAAATTTTGAAAATAAAAAAGAGGATATCGCTTCCCCAGCAATTTCCTCTTCTCCATTTTGACTAATCTAATTCAAATCTACCCCAGTTTTGCAACCTATAAATCCATTGTACATTATTTTATTTTAATTTACAATGGATTTATTGCTGAAAAATCGAATTTTTAGTGGATAAAAATTATTTTTTTAGAGAATTCATAATGGAATAACATAAAAACGAGGCGAATGTATAGAGTTAATCATAAAACTAGCACTCTGATATTGAAAGTGCTAAAAAGTTATGGTACACTAATGCTACATCTTTAGATGCTATATTGGATACAAAAAGACTAAAAAGAAAGATTATAGAGGTGATTTCGTTGGCACAGCGCGATTATTATGAAATTTTAGGATTACAAAAGGGTGCTTCAAAAGAAGAAATAAAAAAAGCATTCCGTAAGCTAGCACGTCAATATCATCCAGACGTAAACAAAGAAGCTGGAGCAGAAGAAAAGTTTAAAGAAATTCAAGAAGCGTATGCGGTATTATCAGATGATGATAAAAAAGCACGCTATGATCAATACGGTCATTCAGCCTTTGAGCAACAAGGTGGTTTTGATGCTTCAGGGTTTGATTTTGGCGATATTTTCAGCGAAATTTTCGGTGGTCGTGGTGGCTTTGGCGGCCGTGGCGGATTCGGTGGTCAACAACGTAATCCGAACGCACCGCGTCAAGGTAATGACTTACAAATGAGCATGGATATTACTTTTGAAGAAGCAGCATTTGGTGTGAAAAAAGATGTTCGTGTTACTCGTCAAGAAACGTGTGGGCACTGTAAAGGCAGTGGTGGTGAAAAACCATCTGATGTTCATACATGTGGACAGTGTCATGGTAGTGGTACAGTGCAAACAGTACAACAAACACCATTTGGTCGTTTCGCGCAAGAGGGTGTTTGTCCAAAATGTCAAGGAAAAGGAAAAACTGTTACTCAAGCGTGTCATGAATGTCGTGGAGTTGGCCAAGTTAATCGTCAAGCAACGATTGAAGTATCAGTTCCAGCCGGGATTGATAACGGTCAAACATTACGTGTAAGCAACCAAGGTGAAGCCGGAACAAACGGTGGACCAAGTGGAGACCTATATATCACATTCCGCGTGTTAGCAAGCAAGATTTATCAACGTCAAGGCTTTGATGTTCACATCGAAGTACCAATTTCATATGCTCAAGCAGCATTAGGAGCAAAAGTTGATGTGCCAACATTACATGGAACAGTTGAATTCACGATTCCTGAAGGAACACAACCAGGTTCGGAATTCCGTCTGCGTGGAAAAGGAATCCAACATTTAAATTCTTCACGTAATGGAGATCAGTATGTCAAAGTCAAAGTTGATGTACCGAAAAAACTTTCACGAAAACAAAAAGACTTATTAAAACAACTAGATGCTGAGTTAGGTGGACATCCATCAAGCGAAAAATCATGGTGGGACAAAGTCTTTAAATAAGAATGAGTGCTACCCCAAGCTATAAAGGTAAGCCTCAAGGTGGTATGTGAAAAAAGAAAACAAATGTGTTACGTAAGCAAGTAACTATCACCCGTATATAAAAAAGCTCACTGTGCTGGTACAATAATGTGATGAACCCAATTATTTGGACAGTATAAAATTTTAAGCAAGTAAGGATTGATTTCTGTATTGAACAGGAGTCAGTCCTTTTAATTTTACCGAAATACGTTCAGTATTGTAATACTCGATATATGTTTCAATTGCGAGTTGTAAATCTTCTAATGTTTCAAACTCATTTTTATGACCAAAAAACATCTCATTCTTTAAAATACTAAAGAAATTCTCCATTGGTGAATTATCAAGGCAATTCCCTTTACGAGACATGGATTGATGAAGTCCACTATTTTGTAACGTCTCACGATATTTCCGCATTTGATATTGCCAGCCTTGATCAGATTGAAAAATCAGTCCTTCTAAATTTTCATACTGCTCAAGTGCTCCAGTTAACATTGTCATTGTTTGTTCAAAATTAGGTGATGTTGAAATATTAACAGAAATAATATCTCGAGAATATAAATCTAAAATAGGTGATAAATAGAGTTTTCCAGCCGAAATTTTAAATTCACTTACATCTGTTGACCAAATTTGATTTGTCCGTGTTGTTTTGAAATTGCGTTTATAATATGTTACATTTTTCTGCGGATCAACAACTTTTTCAAGCAAGAGGTTTTTACACGTTCCATTCAAATCACCTTGATACGAATTGTAACGTTTCTTTGATTTTGGCTGTTTCCCATACAACTTCAACTCACTCATTATGCGTTTTACTCGCTTGTGGTTGATTTTAAAGCCTTTATTCTTCAATTCAAGCGTAATCCGACGGTATCCATATCGACCTTCATGGTGATGAAAGAGTGCCGTAATTTCCTCGATTAGTTCCACTGTTTCATCACTTACCGTTTTACTTCGTTGATAGTAAAATGTTGAACGACAGATTTCAAGGACCTTAAGAACCATTTCAAGTGGATATTTATGCCGTAACTCATTGCCTAGTTCTACTTTTTCAGCGGTTGTTGGCTGCGTTTCTGAATTACGGCTTCTAACTTTTTTAAGTACTCTACTTC
>JBOFSL010000164.1:0-2254 GCA_051651525.1 Culicoidibacterales bacterium
CAGTCAACCAAGCGAGTACTAATACTGAAGCACTTGCCAACATTGAACCTAGCGAAACCATACGCGTTTTGTAAATGACAGCTGCTAAAACCGCAATCCCAAAGAGCGCATATGGTGTGGCGAAGAAGAGGGCGGCTGCGCCAGCAACGGCTGCGGCTTTACCACCACGGAAATCGGCGAAAATTGGATAACAGTGACCAAGAGCTGCACCTAAAGCGAGCCAAATTGGATTGGCAGGAATATTAAATAATAGCGCAATCCAGTATGGGACAAGTACTTTTGATAAATCAAATAAGAAGACGATAATTGCTGTCTTTTTCCCAAAGGCGCGTAATGAGTTTGTCGTTCCCGTTCCCCCTGAACCGACTTCACGAACGTCTTTTTTGTGTAAAATTTTACCGATAAATAATCCTGAAGGGATTGAACCGTATAAATAAGCAATTGCGAAAATCACGAGTAAAAAAATGAAATCCATCTAAAAACCTCCAAAAAAATTATCTCGCTTAAGTATACACTGAAAAAAAAGTGAACTCAAACCTTTTTTCTTGATAATAATATAATAGGAGGGATTTTTTTATGGAAAAACACGGAATTTTTGAAAAAATGTCAAAATTTGAGTGGCGTGAGGCAGTCCAAGTGTGTAGTTGGATTTTCCAAGGGGCAAAATTAGGGAATAAGCAACAAATGTGGTATGCACAACAAACACCGCAACAAAGGCAAGTATATTTACAACAACAGCAAGAAGCCTGTGAGCAACGAGGAATTGACATCATCGTTCGGGGAGATGAGTTTTATCCGACACGATGGTTAAGCAACAAGCATACACCGGATGTGTTGTATGCCCAAGGCAAACTCGAGCTGCTAACTGAAGCAAATAAAAATGTCAGTGTCGTCGGAAGTCGTCGACCAAATCCGTATTCGATTGCGATTGCGACTCAATTTTGCCAAACTGCTTGTGCGCAGCACCATGTGATTGTGAGTGGTCTCGCCCAAGGTATCGATAGTTTAGCACACCAGGTTGCCTGTATACAAGGTGGAAAAACAATTGCAGTCCTCGGCTTTGGACACGATTATTATTACCCGAAAAGTGACTATTACCAGCAATTGAAAAATCATTTAGGACAACATCAACTTGTAATTTCACAATATCCGCCACTAACACCAATTGCGCGCTGGCGATTTATCGAACGCAATTTTTTAATTGCTACTTTAAGTCCAGCGATTATTGTCGTGCAAGCCAAGTCGAAAAGTGGCTCGCTCATTACTGCGGAAATGGCTCTTGAATCCGGTAGTGACGTGTATATTGCGACTGGGATTTATGGTGATGATGCTTACGCAGGAGGTCATGAATTAGTCGAGCAAGGAGCAATTCCTTTTCAATATTTTCAACAAATTCAAACAAGTTATGATAAATTTTAGTTGACATTCTTTTCGCTTTCCTTTAATAATATGTGATGAATACAAATTCACAAATTGATGAGTCGCATTCATTTTATAGGATAAATTACACGAGAAGGTGGAACAAACAATGAAAAATTTAGTAATTGTCGAGTCTCCAGCGAAATCGAAAACGATTGAAAAATATTTAGGAGAAGACTTTATCGTCTTATCTTCAGTAGGACACATCCGTGATCTCGCTAAAACAGGAAAAGAACGCTTAGGGATCGATGTCGAAAATGACTTCGCACCACATTATAAAGAGAGTAAAGAAAAAAAGGATGTTATTAAAGAGTTGAAAAAAGTTGCCCGTAAAGCGGACAACGTCTATCTCGCAACCGATCCAGACCGTGAAGGAGAAGCAATTAGCTGGCATTTAGCCGAAGTATTGAAACTTGATTTTAATGCTGAAAATCGAGTTGTCTTCAATGAAATTACGAAGGATGCTGTGTTAGCAGCTTTTGAACAACCACGTAAAATTGATATGGATTTAGTTCATTCACAAGAATCACGTCGTTTATTAGACCGTATTATTGGGTTTAAATTAAGTCGTTTATTACAAAATAAAATTAAAAGCCCAAGTGCTGGTCGCGTACAATCAGTCGCTTTACAATTAATTGTTGAACGTGAACGTGAAATTGAAGCATTTGTACCTCGTGAATACTGGGATATTGCTACGCAATTTTCAATTGATGAAGCACAATTTAAAGCTGATTTAACGAAATATGCTGGTAAAAAACTGGCATTAACAAATGAAGCTGAAACAAATGATGTGTTGAAACAACTTGGTCCAGATTACACAGTGACGAAAGTGACG
>JBOFSL010000165.1:0-3396 GCA_051651525.1 Culicoidibacterales bacterium
TGACCGATGTGCGACTGCAAGCAACAGGTGAATTAATCACTGATCATTTATGGACGACATATACGACAGCATTTTCCGAGCTCGCACCATATCAAAGTGGTGAAATTATTAGCTTTGAAGCGAAAGTAATGCCGTATCACAAAGGAAACTATGGGACGAACGTCCGTGATTTCCGCATGACAATGTTCCAAAAAATAACGAAAAAGGAGATAGTCTAATGAAACCAACTGATCTTTATGAATTTCACAAAAAAAATTTAAAATTAACAGCAATTGATGGGAAAACATACGAAGGATTTGCCATTTGGGTAGATGCTGATGAGTTTGAAAAAGAACCTGAAAGCTTAGAAATTGAAGAGAATGTTTTTTATCTTGAAGATATTCGTGAAATTTCAATTGAAAAATAACAGGTAAGTGATTTGCCAAGTAAATTGAATATGATATAATGGAGTTAATTCAACTAAAGGAGAATACAACATGCAATTAGAAGCGAAAATGGTAACATCTACAGGAACAATTCATTTAACATTATTTCCAGAAACTGCACCAGAAACTGTCGTAAACTTTGTGACGTTAGCAAGCATTGGTTTTTACAATGGAATCAAATTTCACCGTGTGATTGAAGATTTCATGATTCAAGGTGGCGATCCAACTGGAACAGGAATGGGCGGACCAGGTTATAACTTCGGTGACGAATTTACTCCTGATATGACATTTAATGCACCAGGTAAATTAGCGATGGCAAATGCAGGACCAGGAACAAATGGTTCACAATTCTTCATCACACATATTCCAACACCTTGGTTAAATCATGCACATACAATCTTCGGAGAAGTAAATACAGAAGCAGACCAAGCGATTGTGAACAAAGTGAAAGAAGGCGACGTGATTGAAACTGTAGAAATTACAGGCGATGTTGACGCGTTTTTAGCAGCAAATCCAACATTCCACGAAACACGTATCAAATTACTACAAAAAAACTTTACTGAATTATTCTAATAAAAAAAACACAACCATGTAGTTGTGTTTTTTTATGCTTACGCCAATTCAGGTTGTGATGAAACCGTTGTGATTTCAGCTTCATTATTATGAATGAGTTGCTTTAATGCACGATTCGTAATGATATAAGCGAGAATACCAGCCACGATATCAGCAATAGGGAAAGCGACCCAAACACCAAGAACAGCAAGCTGTGGATCAATCGCATTGAAGACAAACGTTAGAATTAAGCTAAGTGGTACGTAAATGAAAACTTGACGTAAAAGCGAAACAAAGTTTGCTTGCTTTTGCAATTGAATTGCTTGTAAAGTAATCGAGCTGACCATTGAGAATCCCATCATGAAAATTCCTAAGAAGGCAATTCGTGTCGGTTGAATTGAGAAAGCGATAAATTGCGGATCAGTCACAAACAATGTTAAAATTTGACCAGGGAAGAGTAAAATAATCCCACCCATAACAAGTAATAAAGCGAATGTGACTTGTAATGCTAACTGGTAGACACTACGAATGCGACCGAAATTTTTTGCTCCTAAATTATAACCAGCAATTGGCTGAACACCACAAGCGATCCCAAAAGTCGGCATTGTGATGAATTGTAAAATTTTCGAGACCGTACTGTAAACTGCAATGTCGTCTGAAGTTCCGAAATAACGTAATAAGTTATTGGCAACAATCATCACAAGTGATGAAGAGACATTGTTGAAGAACGTAGGGAATCCAAGTTGGACAATTTCTTTTAAATCTTTGAAAAAGATTGAAAAACTGCGTGTGAATTGTGGACGCACAAGTGCATGTTTGAGGATGAATGCGTAGCTAACTGTTACGACACATCCAGTCATTTGTGCAACCATAGTTGCGATAGCCGCACCTTCAATTCCCATACCCATTGGGAAAATTAAGATGTAGTCAAGCACAACGTTGACAATCGCAGCAATTACCATTGACGTCATCCCAATTTTCGGTTTTCCTTCAGCACGCATCGTTTGGTTAATAACCATTGTCGTTGCGAAGAATGGAATTCCAAGTAGGATGTATTTCATATAAGTGACGGCACCTGGTAAAATTTCAGGTGTTGAACCAAATAAAGTTAACACTTGTGGTAAGAAAGGCGCTAACAATAAGGCTGTCAGTGTTGCAATTCCAACGACTGAGACAATCGCCGAACCAAGTACGCGATTTGCCGTTTCATGATTTTTCTTCCCAAGTTCAACGGAAATAATAACGGCTACTCCGCCACCAATTAAATTTCCAATTGCCATTAAAATAATTTGAAGTGGAAAGGCGATTCCTAAGGCACCAATCCCAATTGCACCAACTGATTGACCGACAAACATCGTATCAACGATGTTGTAAAGTGCTTGGACAATGAAGCCAACAACCATTGGCGCAGACATTTGAGTTAATACTTTGCCAAGTGGCGCGGTCCCAAGAAATTCAGTATCATTTTTCATAAATTAATCCTCCTCGAAAAAAATTTCATACTAGATAAGTATAAAAGAAAAGTTCCGGAAAATAAAGCCAAAAGCTAAAAAAATCTGATATTCGTTGAAATAACAATATCTTTTGAACGAATAAAAAATTGCAATGTTGAGAGTCAATCATATTCAGCTAGATTGATGATGAATCATCAGATGCAATTAGGTATTTTTTTAAATTTTTATAAATTTACACGAGAAATTTATTTTTTTGTTATGAGACACATGATAAAATAAAGAGGTGGCCAAAGGCAATGGTCCACGAGTTACGCAAAAAACATTCTTCCACGAAGCATGTTTTTTTTTAAAAAAAAAATTGAAATGTCCAGTAGCGGGAAAGGACACTTGTACTTCCTTGCCAGCTTTGATTTGTTTGACAGTGCCACGTATAATTTCATATTGAATCGTGTTGAATGATCGTCCTAACTTTTTGGCAATTGCATAGCGTGTATAACCAGCATCGAGATAGGCTTTAATTTGTCTATGTTCATGATTAGAAGTCCATTTTGATACCTTCTTTCGTAATGTTGCTCGAATATTTATTGTATGATACGTTGGTATCCAAATGGGCTTTTTTTGTACCCTTTTTTACTAGTGCAATTTGATTATGCATTAAGCTGTTTTAAAATTACGGAACTTTCATTTTTTTCAAAACAGCGTATAATGAAGAGCAGAAAAGACATGAAAGAGGACGAAATGATGTTATTTTTTTTATCACCGAGTAAAACGATGAAAACTGAGCAGTTGCATGAGCTGAGTGGCGAGCCCCTGTTTGCTGACATAGCGGCCGAACTGCGGCAACAATTTGAAAATTTGACAGCTGAACAATTACAGCACCAGTTTAAATTATCAGCTAAACAAGCCTGCCAACTCCAACGAGATTATCAAATTAAGCAGCCAGTGGCGGCGATTGATTTATACCA
>JBOFSL010000166.1:0-12632 GCA_051651525.1 Culicoidibacterales bacterium
TAAATTTGTTAAAATTAAAAATAGAGAAATCGGAGTGAAGTCAAAATGTGGAGATTGAATTGTGAGTTTGCGAGATATGAAAATAAAAATATATTAGATGGATTTAAACTTGAATTCGAACGGAATCAAACAATTGCATTATTAGGTAAAAACGGTAGTGGGAAATCAACATTTGTACAAATGCTATTAGGAATCGTCCCAGAATTTGCTTTTACAATTGAATGTGATAATCAAAAGTTTCAATCATTGGAAGAAATAAGAAATATCCTTGGTATTGTTTTTCAATATCCAGATGATCAATTTTTGGGTGCAACCGTAGCAGAAGAGTTGTATTTAAATAGTGCTAATCAAGGGAAAACGCAGAATGAAATAGATGAGTTAATTCAATTGTTTCAATTGCAAGATTTACTCATACGCTCACCGTTTGAATTATCAGGTGGTCAAAAGCAAATTCTCGCATTCGTAATTACGCTTTTAAGTGAACCAGAAATCCTGATTTTAGATGAAGCGACGAGTATGCTTGACCCGCAATCAAAAAAAGAATTTATGAAAGTTGTGATGGACTACCAACGAGGTCACCAAGTTGCATTGATTCATATTACACATGATTTAAACGATTTATATTTATTTGATTCAATTGCATATTTAGAAATGGGTAAAATTAGCTTTTTTGGAACATACCAAAAATTTATGAACGACTTAGAACAAATTGGAGCATTTTATTTACCCCAAAATTTGCTAATTGCCAAAAAATTAGTTAACGCAGGTGTAATTGCGAAAATACCGACAAAGGAAGCTGAATGGGAGGAAGTTGCATGGGTCTTGAAGTCATTGATTTAACAGTAGAAGTATATGATTATCAAAATCAAGGGTTGAAACGAATTCTTGATCAGGTTTCAGTTCAGGTCAAACCTGGAGAGCTCACGGGGATAATTGGTGAAATTGGTAGCGGAAAATCGACATTTATCCAATATTTAAATGGTTTGAAAAAAGCGAGTACTGGAAAAATTTTTATCCAGCAACAACAGTATCGCCAACGAGATCGTACGTGGTTACAAAAAGTGGGGATTGTTTTACAGTTTTCGCAGCAACAATTATTTTTGCCGACAGTCGCTGAAGAGATTATGTATGCTGCAAAAAATTTTGGATGTGAGATTTCACTCGCTCACTTATGTGAACGCGTGAAGTTAGATGAGCAATTATTAACTCGTCACCCACAAACGTTGAGTGGGGGACAAATGCGAAAAGTTGCAATTGCGAGTGTATTAGCATCGGATCCTGATATAGTAATTTTAGATGAGCCGTTTGCGGGTTTGGACTGGGATTCACAAATGGAAATTACGCAATTATTGCAGCAATTAGTCAATGAAAAAATGACGGTTATTGTTGTCAGTCATGACTTGCATTTTGTTTATGAACACTGTACACGTGTGCTTGTTTTTTCACAAGGAAAACTAGTTGCGGATGAAACACCACAACATTTATTTTTGCAAACAGAAAAGTGCGAAACGCTAGGAATCGGATTACCAGATTTGTTAGCAACACAGTTCGTGACACTTGATCAAACGCAAGTCAAAAATTGGATTGAAGGGGAGTGTGTGCAAGAATGAAGATGCTAAAGTTAGAACAGTATATTCCAACTGGTTCGAGAATCCACCAACTTGAACCACATGTGAAAATTTTGTTGTTTGGGATTTATATTACGATGATGTTAATGGTGCAATCGGTACTGGCTTTATGTGTGGCGATGTTTGGCCTAGGTTTATTAATCATTCAAACTAAAATTCCATGGCAAAATTATTGGAAAGTGATCAAACGAATTAAATGGTTAGTCGCCTTTTTATTTGGATTGAATATCCTTTTTTTACAGCAAGGGATTGTATTGATTGAGTTAGGTTCATTTCAAGTTTATAGTGGTGCAATTCAGCAGAGCATCCAAATTAGCTTTCAATTAGTGTATATGATGGTGATATCAGCCATTCTACTTTATACAACAACACCACTCCAACTGATGAGTGGTATTGAGTGGTTTTTAACACCACTCAAAAAAATGGGAATTCAAACGGAACAATTTTTACTGATTTTATTTATCATTTTTAGGTTTATTCCGATTTTATTGACCGACTTTGAACAATTACAGTTTGCACAAGCTTCAAGAGGCGCGTATATTTATGAAGGTAATTTAGCGCAGCGACTCAAGGCTTTTCCTTCATTATTAGTGCCATTATTTGAAACTTCGTTATTTCATGCGCAACAAACCGCTAAAATGTTAATAGCACGTAAATATGATCAATTTTCAAATTTTAAAGCACTGAATATTTCTAAAAATAAATTAAATAAAAATTATCTATTCTTGCAAGCAATCAGCATTTATTTGGTATTTATTTGGTCTAATTACCAAGGTATTTCGTTATAATACTAAAAAAATAAAAAAAAGATTGGAAAGGATTACATAATAGATTATAATTGATGTATAGCAATCAAGGAGGATTTTATCCATGAAAAAATTAATGAGTGTAACAGCATTATCAGCTTTAGTATTAACGTTAACAGCATGTGGCGCATCTGAAACAACAGGAATGGCTGAAGAAGCAAGCTTTGCTGACAATGGTTGGAAGTATGTAGTTGAAGTAACTTTAAAAGGTGACGATGTCACAGCCGTTTCAATTGACGCGGTAGCAGACCCAGACAATGAAAAAACAGCAGCATATGCTGAAGCTGGTGAAACAAAAAAATCTTTAAAAGAAGATTACGGAATGAAAGTAGCATCATCAATCGAAAAAGAATGGTACGAGCAAGCCCAAGCAATCGAAGCATTTATCGTTGAAAATGATGGAGCATCATCAATTACATTAACTGATGGAAAAATTGATAATGTAGCAGGAGCAACAATCAGCGGCCAAAACATTATTGACCTTTACAATGAAGCAGTGGCAAATGCACAATAATTTTTAAAAGCGATAGCCAAAAGCTATCGCTCTTTTTATGTGAAGAGGTGTGAAAATGAAAATACTATCAGAATTATTTAAAATCGGATATGGTGTACATATTCCAGGTGAAAAAAAACATTTATATGACCAAGAACTCGTGCGTTATTTAGAACCGAAGCGTGTCTATATTCCACTAACAAATCATGTGAAATATGGACTTCATTGCCTTGTCAAAACTGGTGATTATGTAAAAATGGGTCAAAAAATTGGCGAACGTGCAGATAACGTTTATGCAGCGCTCCATGCAAGTGTGAGTGGAACGGTAGTTGGAATTGAAAAATGTTTACATCGTTCGGGAAATTATGTTGACTGTGTGGTCATTCAAAATGACGAGCAGTATGTGCGTGCAGATGAATTAATACAGTCATGTGCTCTTGGGTCACAGTTATCAGCAGAAGCAATTGTCGATAAAATTCGTGAAGGTGGAATTGTTGGACTAGGTGGAAGTGGATTTTCAACTTATGTCAAATATGTTTCAAGCAATGATATTGAAACGATTGTATTAAATGGAGTTGAGTGTGAGCCTTTTATTGCAACGGATCACAATATTTTATTAAATCGTACAGACCTTGTTTTTGAAGGTTTAAAAATGATGATCCAAGCGGCTAAAGCTGAACGTGGAGTAATTGCGATTAAACAGCATAAAAAGCCATTGTTTGATTATTTAACAACATATGCAAAAGATTATCCAAATATTACGATTGTCGAAGTACCAGATGCGTATCCAATGGGATGGGAAAAAGTCTTAATTCGTCAAGTATTCCGTAAAGAATACGATCGTCTACCTGCGGATGTTGGCTTAGTTGTCAATAATGTGGCAACGGCTGTCGAAGTCGCTTCAGCAGTTCGTGGAGATTTACCACTAATTTATCGGACAGTGACAATAAATGGTCCAGCAATAGCAAATCCACAAATTTTACGCGTACGTATCGGGACGAAAGCAAATGAAGTATTAACATTAGCTGGTTATAAACCAGAAGTTGCGGAGGTCCGTTTAATTGCTGGTGGTCCAATGATGGGGACGGTGATGGAAAGTGATGAATTTATCATTTCTAAAGGTGTCAATGCGATTACGTGTTTAATTGAAGAAACAACGAGTGCACAGCGACCATTAGAGCTTGTAGAGCAACCATGTGTCCGTTGTGCAGCGTGTGTTGATAATTGTCCGGCTGGATTACAACCAGTAAATATTATGATTTCGGCTAAACTGCAAGAAGTGGATGTGTTGCAAAAGCTTGAAGCGAGAACATGTATTGAATGTGGATTATGTTCATACGTGTGTCCTTCAAAAATTCCTGTCACACAATGGATGCGTGAAGCGAAAAAAGTAATGAATGGAGGGAATTAACATGAAATTTTCAATGAAAAAACCATCGCCAAGTTTACGCTCCCCACAATCAACACAACGAATGATGAATGATATTATTGTTTGTATGCTTATTCTTAGCGTGGTTGCTATTACAACACAGTGGTATTTGAATGGAATGGAGGCTGCAATTCAGGCAAGTCTATTGATCGGAAGTGCAGCCGCGACTTCATTATTAGTTGAATGGGGTTTACTGGCACTCAAGGGAACGAAAAAATCATTTAACGCCATGGTAAAATCATATCCAATTATTACCGGATTAATGTTGGTTTTATTAGTACCAATTGGGACACCGATTTGGTTAGTCGTCTTAGGAACAACTGTTGCCATTGTGGCAGGGAAGTTTGTTTATGGGGGATTAGGAAAAAATCTTTTCAATCCGGCCCTTGTTGGACGAATTTTTGTTACCGTCGCTTTTGGGGGCTTATTAACGACGACACTAGCAGGTATGAGTGATAGTGTCAGTATGGCAACGCCATTGACCCATTTAGCAAGTTTACAAAATATTGGAACTGAGTCACAAATTATCGGTCAATATGGAATGACGAACTTGTGGTTAGGATTGTATCCAACCGCATTAGGAGAAGGATGTTCATTAGCGATTGTACTAATGGGGATTTATTTAACCATCCGTAAAACAATTGATTGGCGAATTCCAGTTGTAATGATCGGAACAGTATTCTTAATGACATATATGATTGGGATTGAAAACAACATGGGTATTTGGTATCCAATGTACCATGTACTGACAGGCGGATTGCTATTTGGTGCAGTATTTATGGCGACCGATCTAGTGAGTACGCCAGTTTCAAGAAGTGGTCGAATTATTTTTGCAGCTGGTGTCGGGGTATTAACAGTGACATTACGTGTTGTTGGTGGCATGCCTGAAGGTGTTGCTTGGGCAATTCTCGCAATGAATGCTTTTACACCAATTATTGATCAGATGACAATTGGACGGATTCGTTTCAACACAATTACTACTAAAATGGCAGCAAGTATTGCTGTAGTGGCAGTCGTGATTGTGTCAATGACGTTGTATTTAGGGGCAAGTGCAAAAACAGCAAAAGCAGATGCACAGGCGAAAGAATTAAAGCGTCAACAAATGTTAGTCGTAAAAGCCGAGAAACAAGTGCAAATCTTAAATCAAGTTGTTGATGGAAATGAAACGATGTACGAAGTACAAACGAAAGGTTTCAGCAGTAATTTTATTGTTTTCGTGACGATTAATACAGCAGAGCAAACGGTAGTTTCAGTTGAGGTTACAGAACATCAGGAGTCAGAAGGCTACGGAGCTGATGTTATTGAATCAGACTTTATGCAAGCATTCAATGGACAAAATCTTGACACACTGGCAGTTGATACGGTTTCGGGTGCAACAATTACATCAGAAGCAATTGTGAAAGCTGTAAATAAAGCAATTAGTGCCCAAACTGAGTAAGGCGGAGGAAAGACACATGAATAGTAAAAAATCATTATTTACTTTTATCACATTTGCAATTGCAGCTGCCGCTGTCGTACTCGTTGGTTTTATCACAACACCGTTAGCACAAGCAAAAGTAATTGAAGAAAAGAAACCGTATTTTCAAGAATTGTATCCCGCAGCAAAAGTATTTACGCCAGTTGCTATAACGAACCCACTCATAACTTCAGCCTATATTGCTGAACAAAATGGTCAAAAAGTTGGCTTAATTTATGAGTTAGTTGTAAATGGCTATAAAGAAGACATCGTCTTTTATGTCGCGATTAATCAAGACGGGACACTCGAAAAACCAGTGTATGCTTCGGTTAATGAAACACCAGGGATTGGAACGAAAATTGAAACAGATAGCGATTTTACTGATCAATTCTTAGAAACAGATACGAGTGATTTCTATCTTGATACAATTAGCTCAGCGACGATTAGTAGCCAAGCAGTTGTGAGTGCAACTGAGGAAGCTGTCACAGCATTCGAGCAAATGCAAACAGTCCTAGACTAAAGGAGGCCATGAAAATGAAAAATATTACAACTATTACTGGACTTGGAATCCTTGCGTTAAGTATTGTTTCAACGACGATGATTAATAGTATTTATGTTGCAGGACTATTTCTGATTGCTAGTTTATGTGCACTCGGAATTAGACAAATAAGTAAAAAATTGCAGCTGTCGACATTCGTAAGTGTCATGATTTTAGTTGCAATCATCACAATAATACGATTAGGATTCAGTATCTTTGAACCGACACTAGCGAATCACATTGTGCTGATTACGTTACCATTCCATCCGTTATTGATAGCGATGGTTGTACCTAATGAATGGGAACTACCAAACTTTAGTTGGCTGAAAGCTAGTTTATTGTCAGCAAGTACCATTATTATCATAGCAGTTCTTGCTGAACTATTGACAACGGGAGTTATTTTTGGTTATGAGTTGAGTTTCCTACAAACTTCAAGCTTCTTCCAAACATCAGGAGGTATGCTACTCATCACCGCAATAGTTTTAGCAATCACACAATTTGGGAGACGAGGTGAGCGTGTATGAATGTAATAGCAGCCTTTTTAGTCGCCTTTTTAACGTTAAATATTTCAGTTTTAACTGGGATTGGAGTTGCAACGTTTGATCAACCAATCAAGCCAATCCGAACGCTCATCCAACGAGGTGTATTGTTAACAGCATTTACCTTTGTGTTGGGTAGTGTGATTCAAATTGAAATCTTGCTACCAATTTTACCACTCCTTGCGCTAGCAAGCGTGTATGGAATGCAATTCATTGAAAAGCGCTTTGCACCAGATCAAGTTGAAGAAGTAACAACGTTGACAATTATGACCCAAGGAGGGGCATTGACGGCATTTGCAATTTTAGCAAGTGCAACATCACCAGTGCAACTTGAATTTTATGCAACAGCGGCGGGAATCGTTGTCACGTACCTTGTGACAATCTCACTGTTACAATTGCTGCAACGACGCTTAAAATTAGCCCAAGTACCAACAGTAATGAAAAACATCCCATTACTGGCATTGACATTAGCAATTTTGGCAATGATTTTTGGTGGATTTACTGCAATATTCTAAACAGAAAAGACCGTTCATTTAGAGGTGGACGGTCTTTTCGATTACTCCAAATTATGTTAAAATAAAAATTATAAGGGATGCGATAAAATGAAGAAATTAATAAGTATAGGTTTAGCAATTGGCTGTGTATTCATAATGACAGGTTGTCAAACAACCAAAAATGAAACTGTAAAAGTAACTGAGCAATTTTTTGCAATGGATACATACATCACGTATACAGTGTATACGCAAGAAGCTGAAGTTGAAGCAACAAAAGCTTTGATACAAGCAGCAAACGCTGAATTTGAGCGAATTGCCGATTTAGCAAATCGCTTTGAATTGGTCGAAGGTGTAAATAATGTTGCGATGATTAATCAACAAGCGGGAATCACTCCAGTTGCGGTTGAATCAGAGTTACTTGAAATTGTTCAATTTGCACAGGAAATCACACAACAAAGTGGAAATGCTTTTTCGTTTTTACTTGGTCCAGTCAGTGATATTTGGCGAATGTATCAAGATGGAAGTAAAACAGGAATTCCTGATCAAACGACACTCGATGAATTACGACCATTGATGAACAGTGATCAACTCATTGTTGATGAAGCAGCACAAACAATTTATTTGACACAAGCTGGAATGGTGCTTGATTTAGGTGCAATTGCGAAAGGCTATGCGACGGAATATGTCAGCCAGTGGCTTAAATCACAAGGAATCGAACATGCGATTATCAACGCTGGTGGAAATGTAAAAACGATTGGAACACATCCAGAAAATACGGTCTTTCGAATTGGGCTACAAGACCCTGACGATCTCAAGACCGTTTTTGGTAGTGTCGCAATCGAAGAACAGAGTGTGGTTACTAGTGGTGATTATCAACGGTATTTTGAGTATGAAGGTTTACGCTATCACCATTTACTTGATCCAACGACATTACAACCCGCAAGGATGTATCGAAGTGTGAGTATTATAACCGAAGATAGCATGTTAGCTGATGCATTATCAACAACATTGTTTGTCTTATCACAAGCAGATGGCGAGGAATTTATTACGAAATACTACCCAGATATTGCTGTCTTATGGTATGATGCACAAGGAGAAATTGACATGAATCCAGCGATGGAGGCAATATTTACACTAGGTGGTGAATAGTATGTGGCGAAATATTTTACAAACCTTGAAACTTGGAGATTACTTGATTATTTGCAGCACGTTAATGATTGTGGGTATTTGGTTGGTCATGAATTTAACACAAGAACAACAATTACTCGAAGCAAATGTGCTTGTGCAAAATCAACTAGTACTTACGATTCCCTTGAGTGAATTAACGACAACGACGCAATATGAAGTCAATGGTGCAAATGGACCAGTCATTATTGAAGCACAAAAGAATCAAGTTCGGGTACTCCAAGAATTTTCGCCAAAGCATTTATGCTCAATTCAAGGATGGACGAGTAATCCACTATTCCCAATTGTCTGTTTACCGAACCAAACAGTAATTGAAATTGTTGCTAAAGGGGGGGGAAGTAATGATTTTGACTCAGTCGTCCGATAATCAATATGCAACACTACAAAAATTAAGTGAATTTTCGTTGCTGTTAGCGATGGCATGTGTCATTCAATTTTTTGAAACAATTCTCCCGTTACCAATTCCAATACCTGGAGTAAAATTAGGGTTAGCAAACTGTATGACGCTACTTGTTTTATATCGATATGGTGGAAAACGGGCATGGCAATTTAGTATTGCTCGGGTCGTTATTGTGAGCTTCATTACTGGTACGTTTTTGAGTGTGCCTTTTTGGTTGAGTAGTGGCGGTGCCGTGGTGAGCTTACTGTGTATGACAAGTTTATATCGCTGGCGCTATTTTTCAATTATCGGTGTGAGTATTATGGGTGCACTTGGCCATAGTATTGGACAAGTTTTAAGTGTCAGATTATTATTACAAATTCGCCAAGTTATTATTTATTTACCAATTTTATTGGCTGTGAGTCTCGTCACAGGGAGCTTGATTGGGTGGATTTCAGGACAATTATTACCACTCATTGAACGAAGAAAGTAGGGAAAAAGATGCAAGAATTGCTATCAATTTTGAATGCAGAACAATATGAAGCAGTAACAACGACAAGTGGTTATATCCGGGTCATTGCTGGTGCTGGAAGTGGGAAAACGCGTGTCTTAACCCATCGAATTGCCTATATTATTGAACAAGGTTTAGCAAGACCGTGGGAAGTAATGGCAATTACCTTTACAAATAAGGCTGCTCGTGAAATGAAAGAACGAATTGCACAGCTGCTTCCAGAAGGAAATGACGTCTGGGCATCAACGTACCATGCGATGTGTGCACGAATTTTACGGATGCATGCACCGGAAATTGGTTATCCACAAAACTTTGTCGTTATTGATAGTGATGATCAAAAAGCTGTGTTGAAGAAATTCTATACGGATTTAGCGTTATCGGCAAAAGAAATAAAGCCCGCCAGTGCGTTAGCTTTTATTTCTAATTGCAAAATGGCATTTGTTAACCCGGAAGAAGCGTTGAAAACAGCGTATACGCCTGAAGATAAACATTTAGTTGAATTGTATCGCCGCTATGATGCCTACTTAAACAAGCAGCAAGTTTTTGATTTTGATGATTTAATCTTAAAAGCATTATTTTTGCTACAAACAAATGAAAGTGTGCGTATGAAGTTTCAACAGCGTTTCCGCTATATTCACGTTGATGAGTTCCAAGATACGAATGAGGCACAGTATCAACTTGTAAAAATTTTAAGCAGTCATTGGCAAAATTTATGTATTGTTGGTGATCCGGATCAGGCAATTTATAGTTGGCGTGGTGCAAACGATCGATTGATTTTAGATTTTGATCGTGACTTCCCAACAACTAAAACGATTATTTTAAATCAAAATTACCGTTCAACAGCGAATATTTTAGATGTTGCCAATTCATTAATTGCCAACAATCCAAATCGCTTAGCAAAAGATTTATTGACGCAAAATGATTCAGGATTGAAAACGCAATATCATGAAGCGATGAATGATGAAGCAGAAGCACGCTATGTGTGTGAACAAATTTTGACTTTAACAGCAAGTGGTGTGAAGCAAGATGAAATTGCGATTTTATACCGTGCTAACTACTTATCACGTTTAATGGAAATGAATTTAATGAACCGTGGGATTGCCTATCAAGTGTATGGTGGACAAAATTTCTATGCGCGTAAGGAAATCAAAGATGCCCTCTCATACTTGCGTTTAATCAATAATCCAAGTGATGATATTGCTTTCGAGCGAGTAATCAATGAACCGAAACGTGGCATTGGACCAGCAACGATTGCGAAATTGCAGTTACACGCGAATCAATACCAAATTTCGTTAATGGATACAATTCATGAAATTGAAGCGGTTGGTCTCACTGGAAAAGCGAAAAAAACGTTGATGACCTTCTACGAAACGCTGATGAATTTATATGAAGTACAGGGGCGATTTACGCTCGATGAATTACTGTGGGAAACATTAGAAGTTAGCGGTTATTTAGACGCTCTTCGTGAAGATGATGAAGAACAAGCTCGTGTCGAAAACTTAGGCGAATTACGTAAGAGTATGCGCCAGTTTATGGAGCAATCTGAAGATGAAGTGACACTTGACTACTACTTACAAGAAATTGCGCTCTATACGGATCAAGATACTCAAAATGAGACAACAGCAAAGGTAACGTTAATGACTGTTCATGCAGCCAAGGGGTTAGAATTCCCATATGTCTTTGTTATTGGATTAAATGAGCGGGTCTTCCCATCACAACGTGCGATTGATGAAGACCCAAGAAATTTAGAAGAAGAACGCCGTTTGGCGTATGTTGCCTTCACACGAGCACAAACACGACTGTACTTAACAAGTGCACAAGGCCGGGACTTTATTAGCAACCAACCGAAGACACAATCGCGATTTATTAGTGAAATTGATATCGAATTGCTTGAAGGGCAAAAAAAATTATCAAATTATCAAAAAAATATAACAAAACAATTTTATAATTCTAATAAAGATGCTACAATGGTAGACACAATCGAAGAATTGACGAAGGGTGATACTGTTATCCATCGTAAGTTTGGTGAAGGAACTGTTATTTCGGTTGAAGGCCAAATGGCAAATATAGCTTTTTCACCAGCGTATGGTGTGAAAAAGTTACTCATCACACATCCTGCATTGAGCAAAAAAAATTGATAGGAGGCTATTATTATGGCAAACAAACGAGTATTAGTAATTGAAGATGAAACAAATTTAGCACGCTTTATCGAACTGGAATTAAAGTTCCAAGATTTTGATGTTGAAAAAGCAATCAATGGTGAAGAGGGATTAGAAAAATCTCTTGAAAATGAATATGACTTAATTTTACTTGACTGGATGTTACCAGGAATGCAAGGAATCGATATTTTACGTGAATTACGTAAAACATCAGCAACACCAGTAATTATGATGACTGCTAAAGAAGGAATTGAAAACGAAATCGAAGGATTAGACACAGGCGCTGATGCTTATATCACAAAACCATTCGAAATTGATCAATTATTAGCACACGTTCGCGCGGTTCTTCGTCGTACTGAAAAAGAAGACGAAGCTGCTGATGGAACAATTCACTACCAAGATATTACGATTTATACAAACCGTTACGAAGTCTTTGTTGGTGAAGAAAAAGTTGAGTTAACGAAAAAAGAATATGATTTATTATTACTCTTTATTCGTAACAAAGGTGTGGCACTTGATCGTCGTCGTATTCTCTCAGAAGTTTGGGGATATGAATACTATGGTGAAACAAACGTTGTCGATGTGTATGTACGTTACTTACGTTCAAAATTAAACCGCGACTATATTAAAACAGTTCGTGGTGTCGGATACTATATTGAATAATTAAATGAAAAAGCTTGGTGAAATTTCCAAGCTTTTTGTTTTGCAACTTTTTGGATATTCAAGGATGAATTGATATGATAGAATTAAGGTATAAAGCTATTTTTTGAAGGAGGCAAGGGTATGTTTCGTCGCTTACAAACTTCGTTGGAGTGGAAATATTTAATTTGGAACTTAGTGAAACAATTGGCAATGGCAATAATTTTATTGTTTGCAACGGTTGTGGTCATTTTTTTCGTAACCTATTACCAGGAGATTCAACTGATTAATAATCGACTCAATAATATTGAGACGAGCGTAATCCAGTATTATGTTACGCAATCACCGACGTATTTCAATGAAATTGATTCGGCAA
>JBOFSL010000167.1:0-8515 GCA_051651525.1 Culicoidibacterales bacterium
AAACAAAAACGACTTGGACACCAGTTACACAGTCAGAACATTGCGTAAACAGCAGAAATAGACTATTTTTTTAAGGAATGCAAGCTCCTTCTTTTTGTCGTACATCGACATTTTAAAACGAGCAACTTTCAAAATCAAATAACAAAAAAAGAGCTGTATCACTCTTTGACTACTATTTGAAATAGTCATTGTGATACAGTCCCTTTTTTTGCGTTTTTTTCGCAAAATATAAAAACGACTATCCGAAGACAGCCGTTTCTACAGGTACGGTAGTTTTTATAGCTATATGAGAATACAGAAAAGCAAAGGTACAAATTCTCTTCTGTTGGTCTCGTGATGAGATTCTTTGAAATCACAATCTAATTTTAGCACAAATCTAACTATTTTCGGCACTATATTTGTTTTTTTTTTGTAAAAACTGCTTTTTTTTGTTTTTTTTTCGCAAAAACAGATGAAATTTTAGCTAAATCCAATTCACTTGTCTGTTTAACAACATAATCCGCACCAGCTTCAATCATTACCGAAATCGTGCCAACGCCAACGGCAAACATGTTTGCCACTTTAATTGCTTCGATTCCAGCCTCAGCATCTTCAACCCCAATACAATTTTCGGGTTCAACACCGAGAGCTTGAGCTGCACGTAAGAAAATTTCTGGATCTGGCTTCCCTGCTTGTAAATCATTTGGATTGACGATACATTCAAAATATTCCGTTAACGCCAAGGAGTGTAAAATCATTGGTGCATTTTTACTCGCTGATGCTAGTGCAATACGAATGTTCTGAGCTTGTAATTCATCTAATAACGTCTGAATACCTGGATAAATATCTTTCGGACTCATATCGACAAGTAACGCAACATAATCACGATTTTTTTGTTCAGCTAGTTCCTCTTTTTCAGCCATCGTATACACATCTTGTTTTCCACCAAAAGCTAAAATTCGATTGAGACTATCCATTCGACTAATCCCTTTGAGCGTTTCGTTAAATTCACGGTTAAAATCAATCCCAATGCTTTCCCCAAGTTGCTTCCATGCAGCATAATGGTATTCTGCCGTATCGGTAATTACCCCATCTAAATCAAAAATAACTGCTTGTACTGCTTTCATTTTTTTTAATCTCCCTTTTCTTTTCGTTTTAAGTTTGACAAATTTATCAGCCTTTGACAAGTACTTTTGACTCGTTACCGATAACAGTTTTCACCTTGCTCTTTTTTGAATAAAATCAAAAAAAATCACGAATTTTCATTCGTGATTTTTTGGTTACCAACTTGTATTTGTAAATTCATTTACGATTATTTCTGATGTTTCAGCTGGAAGATATTTCAACTCAACTGTATCACCAATTTTCGTTACCGGTGCATATGCGCTTGTTTCTGGACTTACGATAAATAAAGTTTTATTATCTGCAACTTTTAAGTATGTCAAACTTTGACTATCAATAATCACGGTTTCAATCCGTTCAACAACTGCTGTTAACGATGTTAATCCTTCAGTTGGCGTCGTAATTTGATTATCTTGTGTTAATTGACGCACATAATCTTTTTGCGCTTCATTGATTGTCGATCCAACTCCAACATTGTTATAGTTTTCAACACTTACATAAGCGTAGCGTTTTACTAAGCCTTCGTTATCTTTTAATGTCATGAAGTATGTTGGTTTCCCTTGGACATTGACTAAAATTGGGAAGGTTGCTTGATAGCCTAAATCTTGTACAATCCCTTCTGCAGAGCGCATTGCTGTTGTTTCTGTTGCACCGGATACTTTATAGAATGTTGATTCTTTTGTTCGAGTATTCACAAGCATAAAGCCAACTGTTGATTCATCACGCCCTGCTGATGTTAAACCTGTATAGAAGTAGTTTTGACCATCGATGAACATGTATGAACCGCCTTCAGTTACTTGTAGCATTTCACGACGACCAAATAAGGTATTGATGAACCCATTTTTGTAAAGTCCCCAATCATTAATTTGTGTGTACATCATTTGACGTGGATACACACGATTTGCCCATTCAGGTGCTTCGTCCGGTGTATATGCTGTTATTTCACCAGTTTGGGCATCTACGATGATAACGCGACTTACATTATCTCCACCAAAGTATCCAATTTCTTTACGATATTCACTGACAACCCAATACGGACGACCTGCATCATCAATTTCGAATGAGTAATCAGTTAATCCATATTGCATAAAGCCATTTAAATAAACGTGACGATCAAGCTTATTCAATAAGAATGAGCCTTTTGAGTATTTAATTTTAACTGGTTCACCATTATCTAACGTTTGAACTAATTTTACATCATTTTGATCTGTTGCTGAAACGCGAATATAACCAGGTGAACCTTCCATGTTTTGTAGCCATTTGAAGAAATCAATTGGTTCAAGTGGTGCAACCCAAGCTAATTCCCCAGCATAATCAATTAAGTAGTATTCCCCAATTGTAAACTGGCTTCCTAAGCCTAAGTCATTCCCTAACACTTTGTCTCCCAATTTTTCAGCAAGCGCTTGGTCAACAACTGGTAATTTTGTTACCGCAACGTCAGCGACATTTTCTGCATAATCTTTTTCTTGAACTTCACCGATTAAATTACGGTATTCACTCGCTTGAAAAACAGGTGACGCGTAAATTTGACCAGCAATTGGTAGTGCTAATAAGACCAAGACTGCCATTTTGAGCTTCATTGATTTCCCAAAGCGCCAAACTAAACCGATCACTAAGAAGATTCCAATCCATAATGTAAATCCAAAACTTGGATCAAGTGGTGGCATTAAAATAAATAAAACAAAGAATGCCGCAATGACTAAGAACATAATAATTGAAATTATTGAGATTTTTTTAAAAGTTTTGGCAACCGTCTGTGTGTTAATCGGTTGACCATCAGGTCCATAAATATCCATACACTATTCTCCTTAACGGGTTAACCGTTGAAATTATTATTTAATATATCACGATTACTAGCACTTTGCCTAGTCATTTTCTTGTTGAATTCGATTGAAATAAGCTAAGACCTCTGGTCGATAACTTCCATCTTCTTCATGAATGATAAATGGCGGCAAAATTCGTAAACCTGGTCGACCGTTTTTTCGACCTTCAATTAAAAGCATATGTGCCTCACGACCATCTTTGGGATAAATTAATTGCATCCGCTTTGGTTCAAGCTTATATTTTTTGAAGGTCTCGATAATGTCAATTAATCGATCAGGACGATGGACCATTGCAAAATAGCCGTTATTGTTGAGTAAATACGCTGCATTTTTGACAATATCATCAAGAGTTGCAAGTACTTCATGACGGGCAATCGTTAAATAATCGTTTTTGTTAATGTTACTTGTTTGTTCGTATTTAAAAAACGGTGGATTAGAAACGACAACATCCACTTCCCCTGTTGCAAAATGAACGGGCATGTTGTTTAAATCATCGTGAATAATGTGAATTTGGCCTTTTAACCCATTCACGCTAATTGTTCGACTCGCCATATCTGCAACTTCAGCTTGAATTTCAATTCCAGTAATTTGGGCTTGTGTACGTTGTGTCAATAATAATGGAATTGGGGCGTTCCCCGTCCCAAAATCAACAATCGTTTCCACACCTTTCACAAGGCTGACAAAATTCGCTAATAAGACTGAATCGAGTGAAAAATTCAACATATCTGTGCGTTGAATAATGTACATATTTTCAAATCCAAGTAATTCATTTAATACTTCATTTTCATGCAATAAGCCGTCTGCACGTAACTTTTGTGCTAAATCCATTGTCTACTCCTTTAGTCTAAAACTGATCTTAATTCACGTGTTAATTCACGATCGTCTTTTTTGGCACGTCGTACTGGTTTGACGATTGCAAGTTCATCAAAATTGAATGTTTGCACACGATTACCTTCATTTCGACGTTGGAAAATATCAACTTGAACAAGTTCATTTAAAATGTTTAATCCAACAACCCGTCCATCACCATCTGGTGTTTGCACAATGCTCCCAACATCAGGTAATTTTTTTAATGTCTCTTCATATAAATCATTTTCATATTTTAAGCAGCATAATAACCGCCCACATGCACCGGAAATTTTCGTAGGATTCAACGAGAAATTCTGATTTTTTGCCATGCGAATTGTCACTGTATCAAAATCGCTTAAAAACGTTGAACAGCATAATGCATATCCACACGGACCTAAGCCTCCGATGATTTTGGCTTCATCACGAACACCAACTTGACGTAATTCAATCCGCGTGCGGAATTGTGCCGCTAAATCTTTAACAAGTTCACGGAAATCAACCCGACCTTCAGCGGTAAAGAAAAAAATTAATCGTTCGCGTTCAAACGTATATTCAGCTTCCAACAAATTCATTTCCAATTTATTTTTTTCAACTAATTTTTGACAAATCGGCACTGCTGCTTTTGCATCTGTTTGATTTTTTATTGATTGTTGGACATCTTTCACACTCGCTTTACGTAAAACAGCACGGAGTGGTAATACGACATCGTTTTCTGTGACAACACGGTTGGCAATCACTACAAACCCAAGTTCAAGCCCACGGGCAGTTTCAACAATTACTGGTGTATCTAATGTAAATTGTTCATCTTTCGGGCTAAAAAAATAAATTTTCCCGACTGGTTTAAATCGAATTCCGACTACTTCTATCATATTATTCACTCCCATTTATCAACGCAATATGATACGCAGTTAATGCCAAAGCAAGTAAGGCGTTTGCGCGTAAATTTCTTTCTAATTTTAATAATTGCTTTAAACGATTTTGATATACTTGGCGATCAATCACCGTTTCCAATTTTCGGCCGATTGTCCCAAGATTTGCTTGTTTATGGTGATAGAGCTGTTCATAAATGGCGATCAGCAATTGAACAACTTCTAAAGCTTGTTGACGTTTTGCAAACCATTTTTCGAGTTTAATTTGTGCAATCAATGGTGACTGTCCTTGTAATTCAAGTTGTTCCACATAGGCTTCCACATCGTGAACGAGTTGTTGAAATTGTTCATCTTGGACAAGTTGTTGCAATCGCTCATAATCAGCCGTTAACACACTTGCATAAAATGCATATTGTTCATTCATTCCTTGTGTCACTAAAGCGGTCATCCGTTGTTGCTGATTCGGTGGCAATAACTGAATCACTTGCACCCGCGAAAGAATCGTTGTCAGTAATTTCGTTGGATTGGAAACCAATAAAAATGCGGTTTGTTGCCCCGTTGGCTCTTCCAAAAATTTCAGTAAACTATTTGCCGCTTGAATCGTCATCAATTCCGCCGAAACAATAATATAAAATTGTTCTCCGGTTTCAAAACTTGTCTGTGATAAATCACGCTGGAGTTGTTGTACTTGCTCTTTTTTAACTGATGCACCATCAGGCTCGATTAAAATAATATCTGGATGCATTCCATGCATAATCCGGTTACACGTTGAACAGTGCCCACAGGGCTGATTTTGATTTTTTTCACGACACAATTTTGCTTGAATCACAAATCGTGCAAATTCAAGTTGGATTGCTAACGGTTGCCCATGAAATAAAATCGCATGACTCAACCGTTGTTTCGCTAAACTGTTCATCAAAATTCGACTCGCAATTGGCTGCGTTTGCTCCCATTTATTCACCATCGGCTAAAACTTGATCAACAATCGTGATTGTTTCACGGATGACCATTTCAACATCACGGCTCGCATCAACAATTCGGAATCGTTGCGCAAAACGTTTTGCTAAATCCTGATATCCTTCATACACCGCTTCATGAAAACTCAAAGCTTCTTGATCTAAGCGATTAATTTCACTTGCATCACGATTTGAAAAGACGCGCTTCAAACCAACTTCAGGGATAATATCCAACAAAATCGTTGCTTGTGGCCAATATTCTCCAATTGAATAAGCATTTAACTTATAAACGATATCAAAACCAATATCACGTGCGTATGCTTGATACACTAGTGAACTATCTACAAAACGATCACACAACACAATTTTACCAGCATGTAAACTTGGAATAACGAGCTCTTCTACATGCTGTGCTCGTGCAGCTGCATACAGTAAGACTTCTGTTTTTGCCGCCATTTCGGTATGTCCAACGTCAAGAATTACTTCACGAATTTTTTCTGCAATTGGTGTACCTCCAGGTTCGCGGGTAACGACAACATCAAATCCACGACGTTCAAGTTCAACTCGTACCGCTTCAATTACTGTTGTTTTTCCAGCACCTTCGCCACCTTCAAAAGTTATAAATTTTCCTGTATATGTCATCATAGTACTCCTGTTATTAACAATATCTTTTATTATACCATTATTCCCAACACAATAAAAAGAAAATCACGACTCGAAAGTCGTGATTTTCACAAATCTTTAAACAGCTACATCGTCATATTTTAATTGTTGTTTTTTTCGTTGGTGGATTGTAATACTTGTCAGAATTGTTAACACCCCAACACGCCCGGCATACATCAAGAAAATAATGACTAATTTCCCCGCGGCATTCAACTGACTCGTAATACCCATAGTTAAACCAACTGTTCCCAAACCGCTCGTTGCTTCAAATAGTAACTCTTTAAAGCCCATTTCAGGTTGCACAAAAAGTAAAATGGTAAATCCAACAAACAAAAGTGACAGATAGACCGCAGTCGTTGCAATTGCGACTTTCGCTCGATCCATAGGAATCGCTCGATCTAATAATTTAATTTGCGTATCTCCTTTGATAAAGGCTCGCACTGCAGCATAAGTTGCACTCACCGTTGTAATTTTCAAACCACCTGCTGTCCCTGATGGTGCACCACCGACAACCATCAATAAGATAAGAATAAAGATAAAGCCATTTGAAATATTCGCTAATGGTACCGTATTGTAGCCTGCTGTTGTCATCGCATTGATATTTTGGAAACTAGCAATTAAAAAGTCTTGATACCAGCCTTGACCTTGGCTAATATTTCCTAAAAACATTGTCAAAATCGTCGCCACACTTAAGAATATTGTCATTAGTGATAAAATGACTTTCGTTGTAAATGTGACTGTCTTTTTTTGACCCCGTAAAAAACCAATCACATCCGTTGCAACGATAAATCCTAATGCACCTAACAACGCGATTATACTGATGATAAGGTTCAACATGCCATCACCAACATATGATTCAAAATTGTTGGGATAGAGCGAAAATCCTGCTGTCCCGAATGTTGAAACTGAATGAAAAATTGCGCTCCAAACCGGATTCACTCGGGGATCATCTTGAAAGACAAAGAATAAGAAAATCGCCCCGATAATTTGCACAATAATTGCATAAATCCCAATATTCAAAATAAATTGCCGTAAATCCATCTCTTTTGGTAATGCAAAGGTCCGCCTCAGCACACTATGTTGCTCCGTACTCATTGATCCCCGAATTGAAATACTAATAAAGGCACTAAACGTCATATAGCCAATTCCACCAAAGAAGACTAATGTCATCAACACAAATTGTCCAAAAAAGGTAAATGTGTCTAACGTCATCGGTGCTAATCCTGTCGTTGAAATTCCAGAAACGGCAATAAATAACGCATCAATAAAATCAAGCCCTTGTCCTGAAATTTGTGAAATTGGTAACATGAACATCACTGTCCCGAAAATAATATATAATAAATAACCAACTAAAATTCGCCACGCTCGATTCATACTTTGCCCTCCTCATTACTCCAATTATTCTTGATTAAACCAGATTCACTCGCAAAAAACTAGTCATTTTAGTTGATTTAATCAAAAATTATCAAAAATAAGAGTCAGTTTTCAGCAAATAAAAAACCAGCAAGCTTTCGCTTCCTAGTTTCAGTTGAATATTTATACAGCTACATCAGCATACACTGACGTTTCACGTTTACGATTTTGGACAACAATTGCCGCAGCTACCGTAAAGACGCCAACACGTCCCATATACATCAAAATAACTAAAATCAGTTTTGATAATGAACTTAAGTCTGCAGTAATTCCCGCTGACATTCCTGTTGTTCCCAACGCACTTGCCGCTTCAAACATTAAATACAGTGGATTGATATCCGGTTCAATAAAGAAAATTATCAAAATCCCCACAATTAGACTCACAATATAAATCACAAAGTTCGAAAACGCTTGTTGCACCCGGGTATCCGGAATCGCTCGTCCCATTAGTTTCGCTTGTTTGTCACCTTTCGCAAATGAACGAACAGCTGCGAATATCGCGCTCACCGTCGTCACTTTAATCCCTCCGGCCGTACCTGAAGGAGCACCACCAATTGTCAAAATAATCATTAAGACCATTAAGAATCCGATCGAGACTTGAGATAAGTTAATCGTTGAGAAGCCAGAAGTCGTCATCGCATTCGTGTTTTCAAACATGATAACCATCACCGTCTGCCACCACGTCTCACCAATCGTATAATCACCGAATAAGAAGACAAGTGCTGTCGAGAGGAATAAAATCCCAAACGTCATCAGCAAAATAATTTTTGTTGTAAACGTAATTTGCTTCCGTTGTCCACGCAATACTGAAGATACATCGGTTGCGACGATAAACCCGAGT
>JBOFSL010000168.1:0-1675 GCA_051651525.1 Culicoidibacterales bacterium
GTGAAAGGAGTAGTGTCATTTTTGGTAACATAATCCCACCAATAGTTGTCACAAAAATAATTGATGTTCGAATCATCATCATACTTTGCTCATAAAATCCTGCATCTGTTGTCGTTCCAATAATTTGCAAGTAAAAACGATCCAATGTTGTATAAACATAGCTGAAAATCAGTGGCAACAATAAGATAAATGCTGGTTTGATATGCTCACGAAAATCAACTTTTGCTTTAATAACTTGTATAATATCAATACGTTTTCTTAGATAATACCACAATGAAGCAGTAGCAAAAATATTCGATAAAACATTAATTAACACATAAATATAGATATCATTACTTGAACGAATAAAAAGGAAAATCGAAATTGTCGCAAAAATTCGAATCAATACATTTCTTAGTGCAGTTATACGGAACTCTTCTAATCCTGCAAAAAACCAACTAACATCAATCGCTGTTGCCAATAAACTGAACACAGCAATGAGGTAAACTCCTTTTTCAGAAAAGTTTGCTACACTCAAGATTGTCACCGCTATCAACAAGATAATAAATGACATCACAAACTGCATTGAAAAAACAGCCTTGATTGCAACTGCTAAGTTTCTTCCATCATATCGATTTTTTGCAATTAACTTACTTCCATAGTAGCTACTTCCAAAACTACCAACGAGCATTAAGAACTGAACCAGTGATGTTGCACCAGCTGCGACACCTAAATCACTCGGAAGAAAAATCCGTGTTAGATATGGAACGGTAATGACAGATGATAAAATTGATGCTAAATGAAAGAACGTCGCATAAAAATAATTCATTACAGTTTTATTCATCCCTATTTCCGCCAAATAAATTTATTGATAATTGAAGTATAGCCTTGAATAATATTCACGACTTTCAACGAAACATTCTCATCCGTGTAATCATGTGCTTTTACGAGTGGCGCTTGTAATGCTTTTTGTTTCGTAATCACTTCAATCGCTTGCATGATTGAGTCAAAGGTAATGCCACCAACGATGAATGATCCTTTATCAACTGCTTCAGGGCGTTCAGTACTCGTACGGATTGACACAGCTGCGAAGTTCATGATATTCGATTCTTCCGCCAATGATCCACTATCTGATAAGACACAGAATGAATACTTTTGGAGTTTGTTGTAGTCATGGAATCCGAATGGCTTCAACTGACGAATATTTGGATGGAACGTAATTCCTGATGACTCAATGCGTTTCCAACTACGTGGATGCGTTGAATAAATAATTGGCATATCATACAACTCAGCCGTAGCATTTAATGCATCTGTTAACGCTTTGAAGTTTTCATCATTATCGATATTTTCTTCACGGTGTGCACTTACTAAGATATATTTACCTGATTCTAAACCTAAATCTTCAAGCACTGTACTCGCTTCAATGGTTGGCATATACTTCACGAACACTTCTGGTAGTGGTGATCCCGTTACAAAGGTATACTCTTTACGCATTCCCTCACTAATTAAATAACGACGAGCATGTTCAGTGTACGCTAAATTGACATCACTTGTCGCATCGACAATACGACGGTTAATCTCTTCCGGAACGTTTTGATCGAAACAACGATTCCCAGCTTCCATATGGAAAACTGGAATTTTTAAACGTTTGGCTGCAATTGCACTTAAACAACTATTCGTATCACCTAAAATTAAT
>JBOFSL010000169.1:0-2570 GCA_051651525.1 Culicoidibacterales bacterium
AACAGGGCAATGGTGGTGTAGTTATCAATAATGCATCAATTGCTGGATTGACAGGACTTCCAGGAAATCCAGCCTATGTTGCTTCGAAACACGCTGTGAATGGATTAACGAAAAACTTAGCACTTGATTATGCTTCACATGGCATTCGTATCAATTCAGTCAATCCAGCTGGAACTGATACACCAATGGTTGAAAAAGCATTTGCTTTAGTCAAAGAACGCCAAGCAGCAGCAATTGCCGCGGGTGTTGATATGAGTAAAGTTCAGTCAATGGCTGGTCAAAAAATTCAAACAATGCAAAAACGCAATGCAACGTCAGAAGAACAAGCAGCGTCAATTCTATTTTTGGCATCAGATGATGCAACGCACATGACAGGAGCAACAATGCAAACTGATGGTGGTTGGACATCATTCTAAGTCTTTAAGTAAATCAAAAAAACGGTCATTCTTGCGAATGGCCGTTTTTTGCGAAATTATTCGATTTCGTCAGCGTTTGATTGTAAGTTTTTAAAGAAAAAGTAACCAGCAAGAGCAAGTCCACCTGTTGCAATGACAGAAACAATAACGATTACAGCAATTAGTACATTTTTTTTGTCTGCATCAGTCATTTCAGTAACTTGGCAAGCAGGTTTTTTAATTTCTGATTTGTGGCAACCATATTTTTGGATTTTGAAATTCATAAGAAATTCCCCCTTTGTATTTGTATAGTTTTATTTTCGCAGAAATACATGTGAAATACAACTAATTTCTAAATGTTAATTTTCTAAAGAAAGCGTGAAAAAGTGAAAAATGTCACGAAAACATCGTTTTATAATTGATAAACAAGAATGTTAATGGCATACTTAAAGAGTAAACTTTACAGAAAGTTCAGAGGAAGACTATGCAAATTTGTTGCACGCAAAAAGTATTGAAAATATTTAAAATACCACCAGTAGAAGCATTTGAGGCAGATTTTTTTTGTTGGAGTGTGAATGTTCAGATGATCAAACGCGAAAAAATTTTTTGGTTTGCGAATGATGCCACACGGATTTCTTTTGCATTATATAATGTTGATGATACTGATTTAACGAGTTTTTCAACAGCAGTTCACGAAGGAATTCGTCAAACTTTTGAATTATACGGCTATACACCAATGCAAATTAATCAATATTTTGCTGCTGCTGGAGCAGTAGTGATGACGAAAACACGCGGACCAAAAAGTATCGGTCGACTCAGTTCAGCAATGAATGAATTCTTATTGATGGATGTACCGATAAATCGTTATGAAACGTATCAGTTACTTTTCGCACAATTAACGAACCAATTAATTGTGCGATTTAATGATCGTGAACTAGAACCAATTGAAGCGTTAGCTGAATTTTTTGACCGCTTTGAACAAGGTGAATCACTCAATCTTGATGGAACAATGGTTGGTCAATTAGAAATGAATCAAGCGTTGAAAACAGCGCACGTAACGAATCAAGAAGATTTGAGCGTAGTGAGTACTGAAATGCAAGAAGCTTTTGACTTGTTGATTCGAATTGATCTTGATTTTTCTAAACCAGTTCGTCGTATTTTCGTACCGAAAGAGAAAACTTTTGCGGATTTACATGAAATTATTCAAGCAGCATACGAATGGGAAAATCGCCATTTATACCAATTTGAGGGAAGTCAAGCTGGCGAACGCTATCAAATTGTCCCTGAAGAATTTGCCAATGAGTTAGATCATTTTGAAAACGTGAAAATTAAAATTGATAAAGATACACGTTTAAGCGAGTTACTAAAAATCGGAACGGAGTTCACATATGTGTATGATTTTGGTGATGAATGGCGTCACCGAATTTTCGTTCGAGGAATGGAACAGACGGCAACGACAAAATGTGTTTTAGCATTGGGAACAAGACCGCCTGAGGATATTGGTGGTTCAATTGGATTTGATTTTATGTTAGAAATGTTAGCAAATATCGAATTATTGCCAGTGGCAGAACAGAAGCAACTCCAATTATTAATCGATGAGATGGATAAGTTTTATCCGAATATGAAAAAAATCAACCGAAAATTGAGAAAATTATAGAAAAAGCAGAGTTTCCAAATGGCGAACTCTGCTTTTTGATTAATTATTTTGTTTCAGCGTTGGCTGCTGCAAGTTTTTCTTCAGCAATCAATAAAATTTCTTTTTTCAATTCTTCAACCATGTCAGCTTCAGGAACTTTACGGACGATTTTCCCTTTTTTGAAGAGTAAACCTTCACCGCGAGCACCAGCAATGCCGATATCAGCTTCTTTGGCTTCACCAGGGCCATTTACAGCACAACCGAGGACGGCAACGTGAACATTAACCGGCACTTTTTCCAAGAATTGCTCGATTTCCGCAGCGATACTAATTAAATCAATTTCAATGCGCCCACAAGTCGGACAAGAAATTAAGGTCGCCACATTTGAAGCTAAACCAAAGTTTTTCAATAATTCCTTACAAACTTTAATTTCTTCAACTGAATCAGCAGTTAATGAGACGCGGATTGTACTCCCAATGCCTTGGTATAATAATACGCCAAGACCAGCAGCACTTTTAATAGTCCCACTGAAAATTGTT
>JBOFSL010000170.1:0-2980 GCA_051651525.1 Culicoidibacterales bacterium
CTAAAATTTGATCAGCATCTTTAATCGTCGTGATTCGTTGGGCAACAATAATCATCGTTGCTTCTTGTTCCATCGTTTTTAATGACTGACGTAATTTTGCATCGGTTTTAAAATCCAAAGCAGAAAAACTATCATCAAATAAATAAATACCTGCTTGACGCACTAAAGCACGGGCGATTGATAACCGTTGTTTTTGCCCGCCTGAAACATTACTTCCACCTTGCGCAATATGACCATCAAAGCCATCTTCCATCTGGTTAATAAAATCAAGCGATTGTGATAATGCTGCTGCTTGTTTTATTTCTTCTTGCGTTGCATCAGTTTTTCCATAGCGGATATTCTCACTGACTGTCCCACTAAAAAGAACTGCTTTTTGAGGAATATAACCAATTTCTGATCGTAATACTGCTTGTGAGACTTTGCGAATATCAACACCATCAAGTAAAATTTTTCCATTTGTCGGATCGTAAAAGCGAGTAATTAAATTTAAAAGTGTTGATTTTCCAGAGCCTGTCCCACCGATAATTGCAGTAATTTCCCCAGCTTTTGCTTCGAAAGAAATATTACTCAATACCGCTTCTTCAGCTTTTGGATAAGCAACTGAAACTTCTTCAAAGCGAACTGTGCGCCCTTTTTTCAACGGTTGGAATTGTGTTCCTACTCTAGGATCAATAATTGAATTGTCAGTTTCAATCACCTCTTGAATCCGATTAGCTGAAGCAACTGCTCTTGGTAACATTGAAAAGACCATCGAAATCATCGTCACTGAGAAAAGAATTTGACTAATATATTGGATAAAGGCCATTAATTCACCAACAGCTAACGTGTTTTCACCAATTCTTCCGGCACCTAACCATAAAATCACAATTGTACTTAAGTTAATCACTAACGAAAGGACTGGCATTAGTAAAGCTATAATTTGATTCGCCTGAATTGACGTTTGGGTTAAATCTTCGTTCGCTTGTGCAAAACGAGCTTGTTCATGCTCTTGTTGATTAAACGCACGGATGACTCTGACACCCGTTAAATTTTCACGAAAAATCAAATTGACTTTGTCTAATTTTTTTTGAATTGTTTGGAACAGTGGTAAGCCTAACCAACCAATCCCAATAATAATTAAGACGACAATTGGCAAAATGATGACTAAGATAAGCGACATCCGTTGATCTTGGACAATCGTCATAATAATCCCACCAATCATCATCATTGGTGCCATTAACATCATCCTTAACATCATTAAAACGACTTGTTGAACTTGCGTAATATCGTTCGTTGTTCGTGTTAATAGTGATGCTGTCCCAAATTGGTTGAATTCTGCTAATGAAAAACTTTCTACTTTATGAAATAATTTTTCACGTAAAATTGTTCCTAAGCGTGCTGATAATTTCGACGCTTGAAAGGCAGCTATAATTGTACACGTCGTCCCAAAAATCGCAACTAACAACATAAATCCACCGTAACGTAAAATGTAGTTCACATCACCGTTAACGATCCCAAAGTCAACAATATTTGCCATTAAACTCGGTAAAAGCAGTTGGCTAATTGCATTCGCAAACGTTAATACGAAAATTGCAAGCACTACCAGCCAATACGGCTTTAAATTTTTCAATACTTTAATCATCTTTTATCCCTCCATTTTTTCACGTATGCATTCCAAGATTTTTGGTCATTTTCGCAACAAAAAGTTCCAATAGTTCCAGTTCTTGCAGTGTCAAATCCACAAAAAATTTTGCTTCTAACAGACCAAGCAATTCCTCAAATTCTTTGGCTTTTTTTCGACCCTATTCAGTTAAATACACTCGGATTTTTCGCTGGTCATATGTATCAGTTACTCGCATAATCAACTCACTTTTTGCCATCCGCTGTAATACGATTGTCACTGTTGCTGCTCAAAGCGCAACACGTTTGTCCAAGAAAAATTCCGGTTGCTTCCAACAAGGGAGTGGCTTGTTGTCCATGCAAGCGAATCGTTTGATAATAATTTAACATGATTGCATGAGCTTTTGGCATCAATACCCCTCCCATCTTGCACGACTTAGTTAGTTAATCAATTTATTTTACTGATTTTACTTGAAGGAGTCAATGAATTTGGTTGTTAAAGTCAGTGAAAAGTTACTGAATACGACTCATAAAAAAAGCAACCAATAGGTTGCTGTAAGCTCATTTGACACTCGTGATAATCGCGAATTTATTTACTTCCGTCTTGTTGCTCACTCTTTTGTTCCAAGGCTAACAAATATTTTTTTCGTTCAACACCACCAAAATAACCGACTAATTGACCATTCTTGCCAATTACACGGTGGCACGGCACAATGATCGCAATTTTGTTGCGATTATTTGCTCCACCAACAGCACGAACTGCTTTGGGATTAACAATTTTTTCGGCAATCTCACTGTACGCCGCCGTTGTTCCATAAGGAACTGTCGTTAAGGCATGCCACACTCGCTGTTGAAATTCGGTACCTGCTTGTTGATATGGGACTGTAAATCGTGTTAATTCCCCCTGAAAATATGCGTTTAATTCCATTTTCGCTAAATCTGTTACTGAATTGGTGTTGGGTCGTTTGATTGGTACTTCACAAAATTCCACACGATTAACGGCATTTTCTGAAGCATAAATTTCTAACCAACCAATTGGTGTTTCTAGATTATCATACCACTTCATTTCTATGTATCACTCCTTTTTGCTTTATTCAAAAAAACAGCCCGCAGGCTGTTTTTATGCTGTATGATATAAATGACGACGTTGACGTTTTTTCGTTTTCCGACGGCTAATCCGTTTGCTTGCTTGTGAAACGCTCGTTGTTTTCGCTAATGCAACTGATGTTCTAGCTACAGTAACTTCACCTTCAGCGCCTTCTGTTTCTGAAATTTCAAGCTTTTCTTCAACTTCTGTTGCTTGCCCAAGTGAAGCAAAGATAGTTACTAAAATCGCTGGGAATACTAAGACTACAATCATCGGTACATCTGCAAATGTTTC
>JBOFSL010000171.1:0-1368 GCA_051651525.1 Culicoidibacterales bacterium
ATCCACTCGTTACTCAAGAGATCTTAGATCAAATCAAGCAAAAAGATGTTGTGACGAAACGTTTTGAAAATGATAAAATAAAAACTAATTTTTTTATTAATTACTTTGAACGTGAAGGACAGTTAATTTTAGTCGTCGCTTCAACTGCAATTTTTTCTGAAGTTGCTGGAATTGTGAACCAATTGAATGTGTACATGTTACTCATCTCACTCGCAGTTATTCTCTTTGTTGTCTGGATTTGGGCACAGCGAGTGACGTTGCCAATAAAAGAATTAGAAGCAACGGCCAAACAGATTGCGCGTTCCAATTTCCAAACAGTCGAAATTTATACAAATGATGAAATTGAAGAATTAGCAAAAGCGATTAATCAAATGAGCCAAGAGTTGGCAAAAACACATCAAAAATTATTAGAACGGAATCAAAACCTTAAATCATTTAGTGCAAATATTTCGCATGAAATTAAAACGCCACTTGCGTTAATCAAAGCCTATGCATATGGGATTGAAGAAGGACTCGATGATGGGACCTATGTGACAACGATTATTGAACAGACAGATGCAATTACTTTATTAGTTGAACGCTTGCTTACGTTGGCAAAATTAGAAAAAGACCCACTTGAATGGCAAGTATACAATTTTGTTGATCAATTCGAAACCGTATTACAAAAATATCAAGTTCAGTCGTATCAAAAAGAAACACAACTTAAAGTTGTGATTGATAAACGGGTGAGAAATTTAAATGTGGTTGCAGACAAGCAAAAAATTGAAATGGTTTTAAATAATCTGATCAGCAATGCATTTAAATATACAGCAAACCAACAAATTGAAATTACATTGAAATATCAAAAAAAAGGAATCGCTTTTGCGATAAAAAACGGAATTTCCAGGGAGACGGATGTCAATTTTGACAAGATTTGGGAACCTTTTTATGTCGTTGAAGATTCACGCAATAAAAATTTAACCGGGACAGGCTTAGGGCTCTCAATTGTTAAAGCAATCCTTGATGCACACTATATGGAATATGAACTCAATCATTATCGCGAACAGCTTGAATTTATTGTCTACTTGATGAAAGAGTAAGTATGTATACATTGAAAATATGTACTATTTTTATGTTGTTGTCAAAGTATTGTCACAAATCATTGCTATACTAAGTTTGTAGAACAAATGAAGGTTTGTTTCACAAGCTTAATGAGATTTAGAGCGCTTTCGATTTGAAAGGGACTGCTAAATTCATAATAAAAAGTTTGTCCTCAGGACACCCCTCTTTTTATTAAAAACCTCTTTCCTAGATGTATTCGAATTTTGATGATTGCCCAATCAAAATTCCAAAAAAAACAATCAATTGATTGTTTTTTTTGGAATTTTT
>JBOFSL010000172.1:0-1039 GCA_051651525.1 Culicoidibacterales bacterium
CAAATTCACTATGCAACTTTGATTAAAGCGAGCTTGCGGAACAATCCGGACTATGTGATTGTTGCCGAAAGTCGTGGGAGTGAAGCATACGATGTACTTCAAGCAGCGCTAACAGACCATGCTATTATTACAACATTGCATGCGAATAGTGCTTATGCGATACCAGCACGGCTGATGAGTATGATTCGCCAAGAGTATCAAATTGCTGATGCTGTTTTAGGAAAAGATATTGTTGATACACTTAAAATTGGCATCCACCTTGCGTACGAACAAGTAGCTGATCAGGAAGGAAATATCCGATTTCAGCGTTATATTCGTGAAGTTGTTGAATTCATTGATTACGATATTCATCAAGGATTGAAATCACGTACACTGTATCAACGTAAAAAAGCATATGATGAGCAGCAACAATGTTATGCAGTTGAAGCACTGTACGGCACACTTTCAGAGAGCTTATGTCAACGGATTAAAGATTATGAATTTTATCACGAGCTGCCAAAACGATTTAAGGAGGAGTTAGTATGAAACAAAGAAAATCAGTTAAATTGAAACCACGACAAACATTTCAACAACGATTAGACCAACTCGATGTGAATATTGATGCCGTGAATCATCGTTATTTTATTGGTCGTTTTCAAGATGAGATGGCAGAAATTGAAGAATCAGCCGAATGGTATCACTATATTTGTTATTTGCTCCTGTTTACAGGTTGTGGCGCAATTTATTTGCAGTTATTAACGAATAACCTTTTACTTTCCCTTGTGGCTGGAGCACTAAGTTCATTTTTTGCTATACATTACTTTGTGACACTCGTCAAAAAGCAACAATTTCGTTTGAAAACATTAACAGAATTGAATCACTATGCAGCAACAGTTGTGTTTAATCTTGAAGCTGGTGAAAATCCATACCAAGCATTAGAAGCAACGATTCCATACTTACGTGAGCCAGTACGTAGTGATATTGAACAAATAGTAATCAAATTAAATGAAACAACGGAACTAGAAACAGCTCATTTACGACGGTATCGCTTTGCACCGTT
>JBOFSL010000173.1:0-43253 GCA_051651525.1 Culicoidibacterales bacterium
CCAACACGCGCCTCTTGATAGTACATGATTTCTTCTTCGTTATTTCCACAATTTGAGTTGCACATAAGTATAATCCTCCAGTATAGTTAAATAATATCTACTTTCAGTATAGAGAATGCAATTTTGAAAGTAAAGGAGAATGCACATGAATTCTGAAACATTTTTTGCAAGGACAACAACCAAAGCAATGGTAAAATGAAGAAGCTATGTTATAATAAGAACAACCAAAAAATTGTGAAAGGTGGGGTTGAAGATGCAACGACAAAAAAGTTTTATTGACCAACAACCAACGCTTTATTTAGTACCAACACCGATTGGTAATTTAGATGATATGACATTTCGTGCAGTAAAAATTTTACAAACTGTTGATTTTATTGCTGCTGAAGATACGCGAGTAACGAAAAAATTGTGTAACCATTTTGATATTACGACACCACTTGTGAGCTTACATGAGCATAATGAGTGGCAAAAACGCGAGTGGATTGTTGAACAATTACAGTTAGGAAAACATATTGCTCTCGTTTCAGATGCGGGGATGCCATGTATTTCTGATCCAGGCGTACAACTTGTCGAAGCAGTATTAGCGCACAATTTGCCAGTCGTCCCCTTACCAGGAGCAAATGCGGCGTTAACAGCATTAATTGCCTCAGGGTTAACACCACAGCCGTTTTATTTCTATGGATTCCTCGCCCATAAGAAGAGTGAAAAGAAAAAACAAATTGCCCAATTAGCCGATTTAACCGATACGATTGTTTTTTATGAATCACCACATCGGATTAAAGAAACACTTCAATTCATGTTGGAAGGATTTGGCGATCGTCGTGTTGTACTTGCTCGCGAATTAACGAAAAAATTTGAAGAGTTTTTACGTGGATCAATTAGTGAAGTGATTGATGTATGTGAAGGTCTTAAAGGTGAGATGGTCGTAATCGTTGAAGCTGGAGATGGTCCAGTTGTTGACACGTGGTGGGAAACAGTGAATGTGGCTCAACATGTTGAACACTATATTGAACAAGGGATGATGACAAAAGAGGCGATTAAACAAGCCGCAGTTGATCGTCAAGTACCGAAAAAAATTATTTATTCGCAATATCATGGATTATAATAATGAAAGCAAGCAAGACGTTCTTAAGCGTGTTGCTTGCTTTTGGAAATACGTAATTTAAGAGTAATTCATTTAAGTTTAGTGATGAACTATGGTACAATTTATAAAACTATTTAAAAAGAATGAGGAATTATTATGAACCAAGTACTAGAAACAATTGCCAATCGTCACTCAGTGCGACACTATTTACCAACACCGGTTGAAGCAGACAAATTACAAGCAATTATTGAAGCGTATCGATTAGCACCAAACAGTATTAATGGTCAACAAACGACGTTAATGGTTATTCAAGATCCAGAACGAAAAGCGAAAATGATGCAATATGCTTATGGTCAACCGTATATTGGTCAAGCACCAGTCTTCTTTGTGATTTGTGTCGATTTCCATCGTATTGCCGTTGCTGGAGCAGCACAAGGGATTGAAGTGCAGCCTGATAATTTAGATGCACTCGTAACCGGAGCTTTTGATGGTGGGTTAGCATTACAAAATATGATGATTGCTGCTCAAAGTATTGGGTTATCAACAGTCACAATTGGTGCGATTCGTGGAAACATTGATGAAATTCGTGAAGAATTACAATTACCAAAACATGTTTTACCGTTAGTTGGACTTGTCGTAGGATATGCGAATCCAGAAACGACAACCACACCAAAACCACGTTTACCACAATCTGCAACAGTTTTCTTTGAGCAATATGATGAAACAAACATCCTTGCCGATGTGCAAGCATTTGATGCAGAAATTTTAGGTTACAATGTGACACGCGAAGGAAAAAAATCAACAGCTAGTTGGATTGGAAAAACAGCAGGATTCTACAGTAAAAATATCAATCCAAAATTTATGACACAATTAAAAAATGCTGGATTTGATTTGAAAGAATAACAATAAGCTTTTTTAGTTGCAACAATGGCAAATGCTCGTTATAATAAGGAAGAGATTTGTGATTGGTTCACCAGAATATCTGGCTGAACACAGGAGCAAAGCTTAGTAAAAATCAGTTTCAAAATAAAAGCCGCGTTATGCGGCTTTTATTTTTTTTATATTGTTGTTTTTGATAACTGATGATACAATGCAAGTAGTTAATTTCGTGAGAAGTTAAAGATAAATAAGCAGCGATGAAGGAAAGAGTAATTGTTATGGCGTCAAGAGAGTCAGTGGGTGGTGCAAACTGAACGTTCGAAAACAATGAAAATGGCTCCTGAGCTACTTCTGTGAACAAAAGTTAGCAGAAGTCGTAAACCAGCGTTAATGGTAAGAGGGCAGCGAGTTATTCGCTGAACTAAGGTGGTACCGCGTAACTTTTACGTCCTTAGATAAGTTTTTTTATCTTTGGGCGTTTTTTTGAAAGCAGGTGAAAAGATGGAACTAATTTTTACGGCAATTTTACAGCAAAATCTGACTGCAATTCAAACATATCTTGAAAGTGATCAAACGCTTGCAATCAAAAATCAAAATGGTCAATCACCATTGCAAGTTGCAATCATGGTTGGTAACACCGAAATCATCCAATTATTAATCGAACAAAAAGCGAATTTTTGTGCTGTTGACGCTTCAAATTCAGAAGCAAAAACAGGCAAATAACGACAAAATCTATTTATATAATAAGGAGTGCAAAAAAAATGAGTAACCAGAAGCCATTTTATATTACAACCCCAATTTATTATCCGAGTGACAAATTACATATTGGTCACGCTTATACAACTGTTGCAGGTGATGCAATGGCACGTTTCAAACGACTACAAGGATTTGATGTGCGTTATTTAACGGGAACAGATGAACATGGTCAAAAAATTCAAGAACGTGCTGAAGCAGCTGGTGTCACACCACAAGAATTCGTTGATACAATTGTGGGTGGCATTGAAGAATTATGGCAAAAACTCGATGTGCAGTACGATGATTTCATCAGAACAACGCAACCACGCCACAAAGAAATTGTTCAAGCTATTTTTACGAAGCTTGAAGCACAAGGTGATATCTATAAAGGTGAGTATGAAGGGTGGTATTGTACGCCATGTGAATCATTCTTTACAGAAACACAAGTTAGCGAAGATCACAAGTGTCCGGATTGTGGACGTGATGTACAATTAGTGAAAGAAGAATCATATTTCTTTAAAATGTCAAAATATGCCGATCGCTTATTAGCATACTACGAAGAACACGCTGATTTCATCGAGCCAGTCAGCCGTAAAAATGAAATGATTAATAACTTTATCAAACCAGGTTTAGAAGATTTAGCGGTTAGTCGTACGTCATTTGACTGGGGAATTCAGGTGCCTGGAAATCCAGAACATGTTATTTATGTTTGGATTGATGCTTTATCAAATTATATTAGTGCGCTTGGTTATGGAACAGATAACGATGAATTATTTAATAAATTTTGGCCAGCTGATGTTCATTTAATTGGGAAAGAAATTGTACGCTTCCATACTATTTATTGGCCGATTATTTTAATGGCTTTAGATTTACCACTTCCAAAGAAAATTTTCGCTCACGGATGGTTATTGATGAAGGACGGAAAAATGTCAAAATCAAAAGGAAATGTCGTTGATCCCGTAATGTTAATTGAACGTTACGGTCTTGATGCTGTACGTTACTATTTATTACGTGAAGTACCATTTGGTTCAGATGGGTTATTTACGCCAGAAGCGTTTGTTGATCGCATTAACTTCGATCTTGCAAATGACCTTGGAAACTTACTAAACCGTACTGTTGCGATGATTCAAAAATATTTTGATGGAAACATTCCAGCGTACGCAGGAGTGAAGACTGATTTTGATGCAACGTTAGTTGAATTCGGTCAAGTCACAATCGCGAAAGTTGAAGAGTCAATGGAAAAAATGCAATTTTCAGTTGCTTTAGGTGATATTTGGTCATATGTTTCACGTACGAATAAGTACATTGATGAAACAGCACCATGGGCGTTAGCGAAAGATGAAGCCAATCGTGAAGCGCTTGCGAGTGTGATGAGTCATTTAGCGAATGCATTACGCCAAATCGCAGTGATGTTACAACCGTTTTTAACACAAACACCATCGAAAATGTTTGAGCAATTAGGTGTCGTTGATGCAGCTGATAAAGATTGGTCATCATTACTTAACTTCGGTGTGTTAAATGGACAAGTAGCGAAAGCAGAACCGATTTTCCCACGTTTAGATGCAAATGAAGAAGTTGCTTATATTAAAGAGCAAATGAATCCAACTGTTTCGAAAGAATTAGAAATTGAAAATCCAATTTCAATTGATGATTTTAACATCGTTGAATTAACAGTAGGCCAAATTGTGGAAGCAAGTGTGCATCCAGATGCAAAACGTTTACTTGTATTTAAAGTTGATTTAGGTGATCATACACGTCAAATCGTTTCAGGAATTGCGAAACACTTTGAGCCGGAAGCATTAATCGGTCGTAAAGTGATTGCAGTGACGAATTTAGCACCAGTAGAATTACGTGGTGTCCGTTCAGAAGGAATGTTATTGACTGGTGAAACGAAGAAAAAACTTGATTTACTATCAATTAGTGACGTAATTCGAAACGGAACGCGGGTCAAATAAGAAGTAAGAAAGGAGTTGGCAAGTTGCCACACTCCTTTTTTTGTGGTACGGTTAATAAGTAAAAAATAGTATTTAATAATAAAATGATTATAAAATACATTTTAAAAACTTTTTTAAGTAATTAAATAAAACGATAATTTAGAAAACTTGAGGTGAGAAATTATGTTTTTTGATACACATTGTCATTTGAATGCCGAACAATTTCGTGGTGAAATTGAGGGAATTCTTGAAAATGCGAAACAAGCAGACGTCAAATTTATGTTAGTTGTGGGCTTTGATCGCCAAACAATTGAAGATGCTGTGAGTTTAGCAGAAGCTCATGAACATATTTATGCTGCCGTTGGTTGGCACCCAGTCGATGCCATCGATTTGACAGAAACGGACTTAGCAAGAATTGAACAGCTGATGATACATCCAAAAGTTGTCGCTGTTGGGGAGATTGGTTTAGACTATCATTGGGATAAATCACCGTATGAAGTCCAACAAATTGTATTTGAACAACAAATTGAATTAGCACTCAAATATGATAAACCAATCATTGTCCATGACCGTGATGCACACCAAGCAGTATATGAAACGTTAAAAAAATATGCACAACGTGGTTTGCGTGGGGTTATGCATAGCTATTCAGCAAGTAGCGAAATGGTGAAAGCCTTTACAGAGTTAGGATTTATGATATCATTAAGTGGAGTTATTACTTTTAAGAACGCTAAAATGCCAAAAAAAGTTGCCGAACTCACACCATTAGAATATTTATTAATTGAAACAGACGCGCCATATTTAACACCGCATCCCTACCGCGGAAAACGAAATGAACCAGCATATGTGGCGCTCGTTGCCGAAGAAATTGCTTTGTTAAAAGGGATATCTGTAGACGAAGTAGCGAAAGCAACAAGTGAGAATGCAAAACGCTTATTCAAAATCGAAATTTAGGAGGAATTTTATGAATACAATAGGACCAGAAACGTCTAAGCAGACACCGATAGCAAATCGTCACATTTTTCGTGCGCTGATTCTTGTTGGTTTCCTTGTAATTGCACTTGTTGGATTTAGTACGCCAAAACAAGTCAGTATCCGTATCGATGAAAAATTATATGTCACGCATACGTCGAAAACGTATGTTGGTCAATTATTGACTGAATATATTGATCCACAAACAGAAATGATAATTAATTATGACAAAGGTGAAGCTTTAGTTGATGAAATGGAAATAATTATTGCCACACCAAAATTACTCGAAATTGAAATTGATGAAACAAAAAAAACTGTGACAACTTCTGCGTTACAAGTCAAAGATTTTTTATTTGAACAAGGGTTAACAGCTTCAAAAGGCTATACGCTTATGAATACTGAGCCAGAAGCTTACTTATCGAATCAAATGATACTCCATTTTGATTATACAACGTATGAAGAAAAAGTGATAAGCGAGACGACCGAGCCGATTATCGAATACGTTGAAGATGACACGTTAGTCGAAGGTGAAGAAAATATTGTGCAAGCCGGAGAAGCGACTGTGATTGAGCGGACGTATGCAATCCGGACAGTAAATGAAGAAGTTGTTGAACGAACATTGATACAAGAAATCGTAACAACACCAGGACAGGCAACAATTATTGCTTTAGGTACAAAAGTTGAAGAGCCAGAGCCTGAACCGGTTGTTGAAACTGTCAAGAATGAAGTAGCTATCGTTGAACCGGAAACAGAAGTTGTCAACACAATAACAATGAAAATGACATTTTACGGATGCCAGTCGTGTGGGTCAGCTTCAGGAATCCCAGTTGACTCAGATACGAAAATGTACCAAGGTATGCGCATTCTTTCCGCTGATTGGTCAATTTTACCAGCAGGATCAATTGTAAATGTTCCAGGCTGGGGGCAATCAATTGTCCTTGATACTGGGGTATCTGGGAATCATATTGATATGTTCATCGGAAAAGATCCTGTGCCAAGCCACGGAGTTGAAAATCCAACAATTGAAGTTATCCGTTTAGGATGGTAAGACAAAACCGAACCAAATTATTTGGCTCGGTTTTTCTTTTTTTTTTTTTAAAAAGAAAATCATGAAAGTTAGAGAAACATCAGCAAAATCGCGAAGTGAAGGAAATTTCTGATTGGATTTTCACTTTTTAATATATTACAATGCGAAAGAAAAATTCGGTATTTTACTAAATTAACTAAATAAAAAACTGTAAAAACACCTATTTTTTGTGCATTCGCCCTATAAAAACCGATATTTTTAAGTTTCAAGTAAAATTTTTTTCATTTTTGCCGAAAAAAGAAAATCAATAAAAAAAAGTTTGCTTTTTTTAAAAGGTTGTGTTAGGGTTAGAAAAGTCGTTCGAGCACAAGCTGACGAATTATCCAAATTTAAAAAATTCTGTAAAAAAATACGGATTTATAGGCAGGAAACTGTTACTATTTCAGGAGGTAGAAATTTATGAATATGCAAGGAAAAGAACCAGCCACCAAGAACAAAGGTCGTTTACGACCGATGATTTTAAGAGCTTCACAAGTAGTGGCAATGATGATGACATTTACTTTTGCGACAATCGGTTTTCAACCAGCACCTCAAGGTGTATATATCCAAATTGACGACACAGTCGTTTATCAAGAAACAGCTGAACAAGATGTGGCGACAGTTCTCGCAACGAGCAACATTGAAGTTGAGGCGGGATCAGTAATCAAGCCAGGTGAAGCATCACAGGTTCAAGATGGAATGTACATCACAATTTCGACACCAAAAACAATTACACTTAAAGTTGGGGAAGCAGCCCAAACACTTGAAACAACAGCTTTAACAATTTCAGATTTAATCGCTGAAAAAAATATTGATGAAACAAACACAGTTTTAGCGACACTTTCAGCGCAAGAGTATATCAAAGAGAATATGACAATTATTTTTAATGAAGTTACACAAACGCAAGAAACTGCGAATGAAACAAATCCAGTAGGCGTTGAATACACAACCGATGACTCACTCTATGAAGGTGAAGAAGCTGTTATTCAAATTGGAATTGATCAAGAAGTGACAAAAGTTTACAATGTCACGAAGGTTAATGGTCAAGAAACAAAGCGAACATTTGTAAGTGAAACAATTACCAATGTTGGTCAAGCTGAAATTATCGCACAAGGAACGCAAGTTCGTTCTGAACAAGCAGTTGCAACAATGGCAATGAGTGAAGCACCAACAATGACAATGGAAATGTCAGGATACAGTATCGAGGGGAGTCAATATTTTGATGAATGTACCGCAGCTTCAGGTTATGAAATTTGCGAATCACCATATTACAACCACCCAACATACGGAAAAATTCGCATTGTAGCGGCCGATACGAGTATCGTCCCAATGGGAAGTATTATTGATATTGAAGGATTTGGAAAAGCGATTGTCCTTGATACAGGAAGTTATATTAAAGGCTATCGTTTAGATTTATTGTTCACAACTGATGCGGAAGCAATACAATGGGGACGTAACGATGTCGGAGTGGCAATCGTTGAATAAAAGACATCGTTAGGTGTCTTTTTTTTTGTAATTAGAACAATTATTGAAAACATGATAAAATGAAAAAAGAGAAATTGAGGTGGCAAGGATATGGAATTTCAAGAAGTCATTGTTGTTGAGGGTCGAGACGATACAATTCGTTTGCGTGCATATTTTGATGTGGATACAATTGAAACGAACGGTTCGGCAATTAATGCCCAAACCCTTGAAGTGATTAGGGAAGCACAAAAGCAGCGAGGGGTAATTGTGTTCACGGACCCTGATTATCCAGGTGAAAAAATTCGCAAAACAATTATGCAAGCAATCCCGGAAGTGAAGCATGCATATTTACGTCGCGAAGATTGTCAGGCAAAGAATGGAAAAGTGGGTATTGAGCATGCAAAACGGCCAGCATTAGAGCAAGCGTTGCAAGCAGTCGTGACTCCGAAGCAAGATCTGAGTGCGGTTACATGGGAACAATTAATTCAACTTGATTTAATTGTTGGTTCACAAGCAAAACTTGATCGTGCCAAAGTTGCCCAATATTTTCACCTCGGTCACGTGAATGCGAAGCAATTTCACAAACGGCTCCAAATGTTTGGAATTACCGCAACACAACTCGTGACTTATTTACGAGATTTAGAAACAAGTGAGGGAAAATAAATGAAGAGAATTGCGACACCATCGAATACAAAAGAAATTTTAGCGAAACATGGTTTTAGTATGAAAAAGAAATTTGGTCAAAACTTTTTAATTGATCAAAATGTCTTGAGTAATATTGTTGAACGTGCCGAAGTTGGCCCCACAACAGGAGTCATTGAAATTGGACCAGGAATTGGGGCACTAACAGAGCATTTAGCACATAGTGCAAAAAAAGTGATTGCGTTTGAAATTGATAAAACATTACAACCAATTTTAGCGGACACACTCAGCCAATACGATAATATTAAAATTATTTGGCAAGATATTTTAGAGGCGGATTTAGCAGCAATTTATGCAGAAGAATTTGCTGATTGCGATCACGTCAGTGTTGTGGCTAATTTACCTTACTATATTACGACACCAATTTTAACAAAGTTAATTGAAAGTCGCTTACCATTTAAAAATTTAGCAGTCATGATGCAAAAAGAAGTAGCGCAACGTTTAAGTGCGAGTCCGAGTACGAAAGAATACGGATCATTAACAATTGCGATGCAATTATACGCAGATGTCTCAATTATTTTAAATGTCCCAAAAAATGTTTTTATTCCGCAACCAAATGTTGATTCAGCAGTTGTCCGTTTAGCGATGTTAGAGAAACCACGCGTTGATTTAGCTGATGAGCGTATATTTTTTGCAATGACACGTGGGGCATTTGCCTACCGTCGTAAAACGATTCAAAATAATTTTAATACATTGTTCAAAGACAAAGAATATGTGACACAATTATTAGAAACTTGCGAGGTTAGTCCAAAACTTCGCGGAGAAGCACTTGATTTAACAATATTTGCCAAACTTGCAAATCAAGTTGTCGCAGATGGAAAACAAAATTTACTCAAATAAAAAAGATGGCATCGCCATCTTTTTTTTGATACAGTAGAAAAAGAAGAAGTGATTGAAGGGAGACTTGAACATGGAAATACGTGTGAAAGCAAATGCAAAAATAAACTTAACTTTAGATACTTTGGCTAAGCGACCTGATGGATTTCACGAAGTTGAAATGGTCATGACTACATTGGAGCTTGCTGATTACATTAGTGTGATGCCACAAAATAATCAAAACATTGTGATTGAAACAACTTCAGGCTTGATACCCAATGATCAACAAAATTTATGTTTTAAAGTTGCCGATTTGATGCGAAAAACATATGGTATTACTGCTGGTGTGACGATAATGATTGAAAAAAACATTCCCGTGGCAGCAGGATTAGCGGGTGGAAGTGCCGATGCCGCCGCGACGTTTCACGCGTTAAACCAACTTTGGGAACTCAAACTATCATTGGAAACATTACAGACATTAGGGGCGAAAATCGGCTCAGATGTGCCGTTCTGCTTATTGAACACAACTGCTTTAGCCACGGGTCGTGGTGAAAAGTTAGTAGCATTACCAAAACCACCGAAATGTTGGGTTGTCCTGGCTAAACCACAAATCGGATTATCAACAGCAGAAGTTTATGGGAAGTTGGATATTGCGAATGCACCACATCCGGATACCCAACGAATGATCCAAGCTTTAGAACAAAACGACTACGAGGGTATGTGCCAAACACTAGGAAATAGTTTGGAAGCGGTGAGTTTAGATTTGTGTGAACAAATTAAACAAATTAAGCTTGTGATGGAGCAAAGTGGTGCTGATGGAGTGTTAATGAGTGGGAGCGGGCCGACTGTTTTTGCTTTCACAAAGAGTGAAAGTCGCAAAAATCGTATAATCAATAGTTTGAATGGTTTTTGCTATACAGTACTTGAAACACGAATTAAAGGCTAAATCTAGTACTCAAAAATATAATTTTCACTTAAATAATTCGAAAAGTCATGACACCTTCACTGTGATTCACTATAATAGCGCTGTAATTTAAAACACACGGGGGTACTCAACTATGAAGATTACAAATGTACGAGTGAGAGTTGTTGAAAAAGAGGGAAGAATGAAGGCAATTGCTTCATTGACACTAGATGAAGCAGTAGTGATTCATGATATTCGCGTTATTGAGGGTGGAGAAGGTGTATTTGTGGCAATGCCATCACGGCGATTACCAACAGGAGAATTCCGTGATATTGCTCATCCAATCAATGCAGAAACGCGAGTGTTGTTTGAAAAAGCGATATTGGCTGAATATAACAAAGCTTTAACGGAAGCTGAAGCAAAAGCATAAATGATGATACAGACAAGAAAGCCAGCACGACTGGCTTTTTTGAGGATAAATTTGATTCCTTCTTGCTTTCTTGAAAAAAAAATGATTTTCAAGTACAATAGGATGTGAATAAGTTTAGGAGGATGACAAATGCGTCAAGCTTTAGTATTAGCCGCAGGCAAAGGGACAAGAATGAAATCAAAACTCCCAAAAGTGCTTCATGAAGTACTTGGGAAATCAATGCTACAACACGTCATTGATAACTTGCGCACTGCGGATGTTCAAAGAATTATTGTAATTATTGGGCACGGTGCAGAATTAGTTGAGCAAACAGTTGAAGGTGTAGAATTTGTTTACCAATTAGAACAATTAGGAACTGGGCATGCAGTGATGCAAGCAGAAGAGTTGTTAATGAATGAATTGGGAACAACAATGATTATTTGTGGAGATACACCATTAATTCAATCATCAACAATTGCTGCAATGTTCGAACACCATGAACAAAATCAAGCAAAAACAACTGTGTTAACAACAACGATGGCAGAGCCAACAGGTTATGGACGAATTATTCGTGATGAACAACAACAATTATCGTATATTGTTGAGCAAAAAGATGCGAATGAAGCAGAATTAGCGGTTCAAGAAATTAACACAGGTACATATTGCTTTGATAATCAGGCATTATTTACAGCACTAGGTAAAATTGACAACCAAAATGCGCAAGGTGAATATTATTTAACTGATGTGATTAAAATTATGCGCCAAGCAAATGAACGATTAGAAGCATACTGTATTGGTGATGATACAGAAACGTTGGGGATTAATGATCGTTTAGCATTAGCGAAAGCGACAACACTATTACGTGAACGTTTGAACACTCAACATATGATCAATGGTGTGACATTAGTTGATCCAGCGGCGACATATATTGGAACTGATGTTGTAATTGGCTCAGATACAATTATTTATCCAGGGTGTGTATTATTAGGTCAAACAGTGATTGGTGAATCATGCATCATTGGTCCGAATACGCAATTAACAAATGCGGTGATTGGTGACCAAACGCAAGTGACTCAGTCAGTGATGAGTGACTCAAGTGTTGGTTCAAAAGCAACAGTTGGCCCATTTGCACATTTACGCCAAGAAACAACATGTGGAGACAAAGTGCGAATTGGAAACTTTGTGGAAATGAAGAAAACAACATTTGCAAACAATGCGAAAGCATCACACTTATCATACTTAGGTGATAGTGAAGTTGGTGAAAATGTCAATATTGGTTGTGGTGTCGTTACGGTCAATTACGATGGACATAACAAAAACAAAACAACAATTGAAGCAGATGCATTTATTGGCTGCAATGCCAATTTAATTGCACCAATTACGATTGGTAAAGGTGTCTATGTTGCTGCTGGTTCAACGGTAACAAAAGATGTGCCGGCAGATGCATTAGCAGTTGCGCGTGCACGTCAAGAAAACAAATTAGGGTACGCAAAACGTTTACGTGAGCGCTTTGCTACGAAAAAATAAGTTGTAATAAATATTTGAAGAATAACGAGTGACATACGGAGGAATTTTAATTATGGCGAGTAAATTACAAATTTTTAGTCTTTCAGCAAATCGTGAATTAGCAGCAGAAATTGCTAAAGCAGCAGGTGTAGAATTAGGGGAATGTAAAGTATCACATTTTGCCGATGGTGAAATTGGAATTGATATTCAAGAAACAGTACGTGGAAATCACTGCTACATCATTCAACCAACATGTAACCCAGTAAATGAACATTTGATGGAATTACTCATTATGATTGATGCATTAAAACGTGCTTCAGCGAAAACAATCAACGTTGTTATGCCATATTATGGTTATGCACGTCAAGATCGTAAAGCAGGTGCACGCCAACCGATCACTGCGAAACTTGTTGCGAACTTAATTCAAGCAGCAGGTGCAACACGTATATTAACAATGGACTTGCATGCAACGCAAATTCAAGGATTCTTCGATATTCCAATCGATGACTTCCGTGCAATGCCAATTATTGCTGAATATTTTGAAAATTTACACTTAGACAATATCGTTGTTGTTTCACCGGACCACGGTGGAGCGACACGTGCGCGAAAATTAGCTGAGCAATTAAATGTTCCAATGGCAATCATTGACAAACGTCGTCCAAAACCAAACGTTTCTGAAGTAATGGGAATTATTGGCGATGTGAAAGGGAAAACAGCAGTTATTATTGATGATATGATTGATACGGCAGGAACAATCTGTAATGCAGTTGATGCATTACTTGAAAATGGTGCGGTTGAAGTGTATACATCATGTACACATGCTGTCCTTTCAGGGGCTGCTTTTGATCGTATTGAAGCAAGTCCAATGAAAGCCTTAGTAACAACGAACACAATTCCATTCCCCGAAGGAAAACAACTAGATAAAATTATTCAATTATCAGTTGGAAACTTACTAGGAACAGCAATTCGCCACGTATATAAAGACGAACCAGTCAGCGTGCTCTTCGATATGTACAATAAATAAAAATAACGAAAGGGACGCCAGTAAAAAGGCGTCTTTTTGTTATCGAGTCTGTGATATAATAAATGCACAGAGAATCACTTGAGTGGAGGAAAAAAGATGAAGTTAATTATTGGTCTGGGAAATCCAGGGAAAGAGTATGCCCAAACGCGGCATAATATCGGTTTTATGGCAGTTGATGCGCTTGCCAAAGAATGGAATATCGACATGAATCGAGAAAAATTTAAAGGCATTTATGGAATGGGAACAGTTCAAGGTGAAAAAGTGTATTTACTGAAGCCACTCACATTCATGAACATTTCTGGAGAATGTGTCCGCCCATTTATGGATTATTTTGGAATTGAAGATGATGAAATTATTGTCTGCTATGATGATATAGACACGGAATTAGGTCAGGTTCGTCTTCGTGGAAAAGGTGGACATGGTGGACACAATGGTGTGAAATCACTCATTCAGCATTTAGGGACAAATGTTTTTTCAAGAGTACGAATGGGTATTGGCAAGCCACAGCAAGAATCTGTTGTAAATTATGTTCTTGGACGCTTCCGCGCCGAAGAAATTACGCTTGTTGAACAAAGTATGAAGCAGACAGTTGCAGCCAGTGATTATAGTTTAAAACAAAGTTTTGAAAATGTGATGAATCGTTTTAACGGTTCGATTTAATAGAGGGGAGTAAATCCATGCCGCAATTGACAGAGTTTTTAGCCCAGAAATTTAATTTGAAATCGCTGTGCATACCACAACAACGGTTTTTTGGCGCATATCCGTTAACACAACATGTGATTATTGAAACATATGCGCAACATCAACCGGTTGTGATTGTTGCACCAACCCAATATCAAGCTCAAAAAATTTATGAGCGTTTTGAGGGAAGGCACGCCTATTTATTTGCGGCAGATGAGTTTATCACGGCACAAGTTATGGCAGCGAGTAAAGATTTACTCGTTCAAAGATTATTGACGTTACAATCAATTCAAAAGGCAACTCGGCCAATTGTGGTGACGCATACCTCAGGAATATGTAAACCAATCCTTGCTCAAAGCGAATGGCAAGAAGTAACTTACGGATTAGCGATCGGTCAAACATATGATTTCCAAGGCTTTTTAAGGAGATTAGTCACACTTGGCTATACACGTGAAAGTTTAGTTGAAGAAATCGGGACATTTTCAGTTCGTGGTGGAATTGTGGATATTTTCCCAATTCATGAAGAGTATCCATTGAGAATTGAATTTTTTGATGATGAAATTGAAAGTATCCGACAATTTGATACGCAAACGCAACGTACAGTGACGATAGTAGAAACGTGTGAGATTATCCCCGCAACTGAAATCGGGACAACACAAGGAACGATTCTCGATTATCTCGACAATCCTCAAATTATTATTATTGATGAAACAAAAGTTCGGGCAAATTATGAGCATATGCTCGAAGATGCCAAAAATTTAGTTGAACAAGCAGTTGAAATCGACCAACTTTTCGTCGAATTAGATGCTCAAATTGGGACAACGTATACAAGCATCACAACAGACGGCTTATACAAAGCGGATGGAATCGACTTAGGCAGCCGTGAATTAGAATATGTTGAAGTGATGAATCGCGATGATTTTGAATTGACGCTCGATACGTGGCTTGCCCAAGATTACACGGTAGTCGTTACGGTTGGTGATAAAAGTGAACGTCACCAATTTGATCACTTACACTATCACTATGCAACGAAAAATGAACCATTACAGTTAGCGAAACTTAACGTCATTGTGACGGACAATGAATCGAGTGAAGAATATCCACAACATAAAATTGTCGTTTTAAGTGAGCAGCATATTAGTCGAAAAATGCATAAACGGCGCTTACGCAATCGCGATGCGTGTATGCGCAAAGCCCAACATTTACATTCACTTGATGATATTCACCAAGGTGATTACGTTGTCCATGAACAACACGGGATTGGACGATATATAGGAATCGAAACCTTAACGAGTCAAGGTGGAACGCAAGACTACTTATATATTGAATATCAACAAAATGGAAAATTGTATATTCCAGTTGATAAGATTCATTACATTCAAAAATATGTTGGGGGTGAAGGTCACACCCCTAAATTACACAAATTAGGTGGAACCGACTTTGCGAAAGCAAAGAAAAAGGTTGAAAAAAATGTTGAAGCAATCGCTGAAAATTTAATCACGCTTTATGCGCAACGAGAAAGTCGACCTGGCTATGCTTTTTCACCAGACACAGATCAACAAATGGACTTTGAACAAATGTTCCCGTACGTTGAAACCGCAGATCAATTGCGTGCAACCCAAGAAATTAAAGCTGATATGGAATTAGCGAGACCGATGGATCGTTTACTATGTGGTGATGTTGGTTTTGGGAAAACAGAAGTTGCCTTCCGAGCAGTATTTAAAGCGATGATTGAAGGAAAACAAGTGGTTATGCTGGCACCAACAACAATTTTAGCGAAACAACATTACGAAAGTGCCTGTGAACGTTTTAAAGACACACCATTCACAATCGCGATGATGAGTCGTTTTGTTATGCCGAAGCAACAAGAAAAAAATCGTCAATTACTCGCGAATGGTGGCTGTGACTTTGTGATTGGAACCCATCGTTTGTTGAGTCAAGATATTCAGTTTCGTGATTTAGGCTTAATGATTATCGATGAAGAACATCGCTTTGGTGTAACGGATAAGGAACGATTAAAACAATTCCGAGCGAATGTTGATGCCCTTTCTTTATCAGCAACACCAATTCCAAGAACATTACAAATGTCACTTAGCGGTGTTCGAGAGATGTCATTATTAGAAACAGCACCACGGAATCGTTATCCGGTGCAAACGTATGTTTTAGAGGAACATGATTCCATTGTTCGTGATGCAATTGAACGAGAACTAGCCCGTAAAGGCCAAGTCTTCTATTTGTACAACCGTGTGAAGACGATTGAGCAACGGATGACTCGCATTCAGAAGTTGGTACCGGAAGCACGCATTGTCTATGCGCATGGGCAAATGAGCCGTGAACAACTCGAACAAATTATGAATGATTTTATTGCTAGAAAATATGATGTCCTCGTGAGTACAACGATTATTGAAACCGGAATTGATATTCCTAATGCAAATACGTTATTAATCAGTGATGCCGATAAAATGGGCTTAGCACAGTTGTACCAATTACGTGGTCGTGTTGGACGGAGTGATAAAATTGCATATGCGTATTTAATGTATCCACGCAAAAAGATTTTAACGGAAGTTGCGGATAAACGGTTGCATACGATTAAAGAATTTACCGAACTCGGTAGTGGCTTTAAAATTGCGATGCGTGATTTAGCGATTCGCGGAGCTGGTGATATGCTCGGTGCAAGTCAAAGTGGATTTGTTGATACTGTCGGATTTGAGATGTATAATCAACTTCTCCGTCAAGCAATTGAGAAAAAAGGATTAACCCTTTCAAGTCCACTTTATGCTGAGCAAAAACAAGAAGCAAAAGCATACTTAAATAGCCTAATTGATTTACAATTAGGTTTAGATGCGTATATTCCGCAAACATATATTGATGATGAAGCGTTGAAAATTGAAATGTATCAGCGTTTGAGTGAAATCAAAACGGAAGCTGATTTTAGCGCTGTTCGTGAAGAGTTAGAAGATCGCTTTGGGAAATACCCAATTGTGGTTGAGCACTTGATGTATCAATTTTTATTACGTAATCAAGCATTGAGAGTTGGTGTTGATATTATTCGTCAACAACGAAATAAAATCACGGTCCGTTTCGGAGCTGCAGCAAGTCAACAGTACACAGGTCAGCAAGTTTCAAAACTGTTACAACCGTTTAAACGCCAAGTGATTTTGGAAATGCCACAAGGACGACTGCAATTAACTGCGTCAGTGAACACAACACCTATACTTGAGATTATCGCAATTTTCTTGACGATTTTGCAACAAATAGAAAAATTAGAGGAGTAATCAAATGATTTATGTAGTCGGTTTAGGCCCAGGAGAGTATGGACAATTACCAATTGGAGTAATTGATTATTTATTAGGTGATTTACCAGTATATTTACGTACGGATCAACATCCAGTTATCAAAACCTTAGTTGAACAAGGGATGAATTACCAAAGCTTTGACCATGTTTACGAAAAACATACGGATTTTTTAGCAGTATACGAAGAAATTACGGCAACGATTTTAGAATTAGCGAAAACAACGGACTTAGTGTACGCAACACCAGGGCATCCATTATTAGCGGAGCTAGCTGTCCAATTATTACTTGAAAGCGCCGAAGATATTCAAATCGTTGGTGGGCAAAGTTTCTTAGATCCAATGTTTGCGGCGTTACAATTTGATCCAATTGAAGGCTTCCAATTATTTGATGCACTCGGTTTTGATATTGAATTGTATCAACCACGTTGTCACACGATTATTGCGCAAGTGTTTGATCAATTTGTTGCTTCAAACTTGAAACTTGATTTGATGGAAAAATTAGCAGATGAAGTCCGAGTTACTTTAGTCAGTGGGGCTGGCACAAAAAACCAACAAAAACGCGAAGTTCATTTATATGAGCTTGACCATGAATTTGATGGTGTCGATAATTTGATGAGTATTTATATTCCTGCACAAAAATAAAAAATGACCGCACATCAAAACTGGTAACAGGAAAAAACGTGCGGTTTTTGCTAAAAATCATGATAAAATAAAAAGTAATCAAGAAAATTTTTGATGTGAAAGGTGAACACAATGAGATTAGATAAATATTTAAAAGTATCACGTTTAGTAAAAAGACGGCCGTTAGCAAAACAATTATGTGATGCGAAACGCGTCAGTATTAATGGAAAAATTGTCAAACCAGGAGTAGTTGTGAAGGTCGATGATGTTATTGAAATTCGCTATGGAAATCGTTTAGTTGAAGCAAAAGTCATGATTTTAAAAGACCATGTCAAAAAAGAAGATGCAACGACACTATATGAATTAATTCGCACAGAACGGATCGAACAAATTGAACAGGAATTTGTTGATGATGTTGAATAGTTCGAAACAACGCCAACAAAAAAATGCGACTAAACGGAGAAAAATGAAAAAACAGGCAAATCGCCAAATCGTTGTTGGACTGGTTGCTGTAGTGACTTTTGTTTTTTGTACAGTCGCAGCTTTGCCAAAACTCATGGATTATATACAAAGTCAACAAATATATAATCAAATGCAAAAGGATTATGAACTTGCACTCAATGAGCAAGCGGCATTAGAAATTGAATTAAAAAAAGCTGAAAATCCAAGTTATATTCAACAATATGCTCGTGAGAAGTATTTTTTGAGTAATCCAGGGGAAGTATTGCTTGTTTTACCAGATCCACCCAAACAACCCGAAATCGAAAATGACGGAACTTTTTTAGATAAACTATTCCGATTATTTGGTGATAATCAAGATAAGTCTGAGGAACAATGATGGAACATGTTGCAAAATCACAACCAATTCTAGTTGGAGTTTCAGGTGGGGCTGATTCAATGGCACTTTGGCACTGGTTAGTGAGCCAAGGCTACGAGGTGATTGCTTGTTATATTCACCATCACCAACGGCCTGAAGAAAATCAGCAAGAAATCAAACTAATTCAAGCTTTTGGAACAAAAGTTGGCAGCAAAGTTGAGATTCAAGAAATTTCACCGATGTTGCTCGAATCATATAGCGGAAATTTTCAAAATTTCGCGCGCGAGCAGCGGTATCAGATTTGGCAAAAGCTATTACTAGAACACAAACTCCGATACTTAGCGTTGGCACACCATAACGATGATTTGTTAGAAACAGTTTTGATGCGATTGGTCCGAGGGACATCACCCCAAGGGCTCATTCCGTTTCAAGCATCGGATCAACGAAAAAATTATGTACTATTACGTCCTTTTTATGCATGGACAAAAGTTGAGATTTATCACTATTGCCAACAGCAAGGCGTGCCGTTTTGTGAAGATAGCTCAAATCAAAAAGATGTCTATTTACGCAATCGCTATCGCCATCAGGTGATTCCTTTATTGGAAAGAGAAAATCCAACGGTAGCGAAGCAAGTTCGTCAATTTATTGACCAGTTACAACAAGTTGATGACTATCTGATGCAGGAAGCAGAAAAAATTGCTAAAGAAATCACGAAACAGCATAAAAAATACCTGATAGTGTCTATAAATCTACTTAAAAACAAACCTATTGCTTTACAAAGTGCAGTGTTTAAAATAATATTAAGATATGTCTATTCTCACGAAAATTATTTTCTGAGTGAGACAGTCTTCAATCGTCTATTCGAAATGAGTGAAAGAACGACGGGAAGCGAGCAATTTATTTGGCAACAGCATATTTTTGAAAGAAATTATGAACTGTTGTATATTTATCGTTCGGAGGATTACTTGGATGCTCCAGATTCGTTGCGGTTAAACGAATTAGCCCAACATTTTGGTGACTATCAAGTTTTCACAATCCCAACTGTTTCTGAAAACACGAAAGCAAATTTAATTTATCCAAGTGAATGGCAATCCGAACTCATTGTTCGTAGTGTGATTTCGGGAGATAAAATTATGTTGGCAGATGGCAAGCATAAAAAAATTGCACGAATGTTTATTGATGCAAAAATACCACGATTTTTGCGTTCGAGTTGGCCAATTGTCGAGTACAATGGTCAAATTATTTGGATTTATGGTATCTGGCAAGCACAAATGCAGCAATATCAGGAACAAAAAATGGCAACTTTAACTATCAAGGAGGAAAAGTAGTATGATGAAAGATATTGAGAAAGTATTAATTACCCACGAAGAAATTGAAAGTAAGGCTCAAGAAATGGGTGTGCAAATTACGAAAGATTTTAAGGTGAACAATGATCAACCACTACTTGTTGTTGGTTTATTGAAAGGTTCAGTACCATTTATGAGTGAATTGATGAAAAGCATTGATTTAATGTTGGAAATTGATTTTATGGATGTTTCAAGTTACCACGGGGGGACACAATCAACAAATGATGTGCGAATTTTACGCGATTTAGAAACATCAGTTACTGGTCGTGATGTACTTATTATTGAAGATATCGTTGATACTGGTCAAACCTTGAAAAAAGTTGTTGGTATGCTTCAATCACGCGGAGCGAAAAGCGTTCGTGTAGCGAGTTTATTAGACAAACCTGAAGGGCGTAAAGTCGTACTTGATGCGGATTATGTTGGATTCACAATACCTAATGAATTTGTTGTTGGTTACGGATTAGACTATAACGAAGTGTACCGTAATTTACCATTTATTGGTGTATTAAAGTCTGAAGTTTACGCATAATTAAAAAAATAAAAAAAGCGAGGTGGAAATATGGCTGTACAACCCAAAAATACTCAACCGGATAAAAAGAAATCACCACTTAGTGGCTTTCAAATGTTCACAGTGTGGATCTTTGTCTTAATGGCATTATTTGGAATCTTTTTAATCTTCCGTGACTCAGGTTCAATGATTACGGAAACAAATTATACAACCTTTGTCCAAGAATTAACGGAAAAAGAAATTGAAACGTTGAATTTTGAACCAATATCAGGAGATGCATATTCAATTACGTATACAAAACGTGCTGATGCTGCAAATGAAACAACTGAGCTCAAACCAAGATATACGGTAACAGTTCCATATTCACAAGAAGTTGTTAAATTAATTAACGATAACTTGACAAATATTGAAGTCGTATATTCACCATTGCAAACACCAGGACCGCTCATCTCGGGACTTTTAACATTCCTTCCATTCTTATTACTAGCTGGAATTATGTTTGTCTTTATGAACCGTGCAGCAGGAGCAAATGGGAAAGCAATGGAGTTTGGTAAGAGCCGAGCGAAATTACAACAAGGAAGTACTGTAAAATACCGCGATGTTGCCGGATATGAAGAAGAAAAGCAAGAACTGATTGAAGTTGTTGATTTCTTGAAACATCCACAACGTTACCGTGATATGGGTGCGCGTATTCCAAAAGGAATGCTACTTGTTGGTCCTCCAGGAACAGTGAAAACATTATTAGCACGAGCAACAGCTGGGGAAGCTGGGGTACCGTTCTACACAATTAGCGGTTCTGATTTCCTTGAAATGTTCGTTGGTGTTGGAGCAAGTCGCGTACGTGATATGTTTAACGAAGCGAAAAAACAAGCACCAGCCATCATTTTCATTGATGAAATTGATGCAGTTGGACGTCAACGTGGAGCCGGAGTTGGTGGTGGACACGATGAACGTGAACAAACGCTAAACCAGTTACTTGTTGAAATGGACGGATTTGATCCTCACGCGGGAATTGTGATTATGGCAGCAACGAACCGTCCTGATGTTCTTGATCCAGCCTTGTTACGCCCAGGTCGTTTTGATCGTCAAATTACAGTTAACGTCCCTGATGTTCATGGTCGTGAGAAAGTTTTAGCTGTCCATGCCGAGAATAAACATTTAGCACCAGACGTTGACCTAAAAGCAATCGCGAAACGGACACCAGGATTTAGTGGAGCTGATTTAGAAAACTTATTGAATGAATCAGCTTTATTAGCCGTTCGTGAAAACCGTCGTTTTATCACAATGCGTGATATCGACGAGGCAACGGATCGTGTTATTGCTGGTCCAGCGAAAAAGAGTCGTAAATATTCAGAAGCTGAACGTCGTTTAGTTGCTTTCCATGAAGCAGGACATGCTGTCATTGGATTAACACTTGATGATGCTTCAATTGTTCAAAAAGTGACAATTATCCCACGCGGACAAGCTGGTGGATATAACTTAATGATTCCAAAAGAAGAACGCTTCTTTGCTCGCAAAGGAGAATTACTTGATCAAATTATTGGGTTCCTTGGTGGGCGTGTTGCTGAAGAATTAACATTCGGTGATGTCTCAACGGGAGCACATAATGACTTTGAACGTTCAACAGCAATTGCACGTTCAATGGTTACGGAATACGGAATGAGTAGCCTTGGGCCAATTCAATATGAACGTCGTGGAGGATCAGTCTTCTTAGGTCGTGATTATGGAAAAGAGCAAAACTTCTCTGATCAAGTAGCACTTGATATTGATATGGAAGTTCGCAAAATTATTGACGAGTGCTATGCTCGAACACGCCAAATTTTGACAGAACAAAAAGAATTGTTGACGAATATTGCCGAAGCATTACTTGATGAAGAAACATTAACGTACGAACAAATCTTACATATTAAAGAGCACGGTGTTTTACCACCAGCTTCAGAATACAATACACAATTAACTGATGATCAAATTGAAGCGAAAATCGCTGAAATTAATGCAACACCAGATGGCCCAATGCCAGATGAAGCAGTAGCATTAGTTGAACAACCAGTTGAAGTTGATTTAACAAAAAAATTAGAATAAACAAACAAAAAGAGTAGCATCAAAGGATGCTGCTCTTTTTGTTTGTGATTAGCAAATAAGTTTGCTATACTATAGTTAGGAAACAGGGGTGCTCAATTGAGCTGAGAGGAATTTAGTCTAACCCTTTGAACCTGATTCTGGGTAATACCAGCGTAGGGAGTTTGCGGATGGTTTTTTATCATGCGTCTAAACTTCTCGAACAATTTTGAGGAGGTTTTTTTATTATGAAAGCACAGAAATTAGCGTTTTTAGCGCTGGCACTTGCCTTAGCATTTGCCTTGAATTTAGTAGAAAGAAGTTTTTTGAGCTTTGGATGGTTAAACGGTGGTTCAATTATGCTGTCGATTATTCCATTACTAATTGTCGGCATTCGATATGGCTTTAAAACAGGTGTACTAATTGGCGCCGTTTATGGGATGATGACCCTATTTTTTGGTGGCTTTGTTGTGCATCCAATTCAATTATTCCTTGACTATATTATTTCGTTTTCGATGCTCGGACTTGTCGGTTTAATCGCACATGATTGGCAAGACAGTCGTGGCATTCTGTTAGGGACAACGTTGGCGTGTCTAGGCATGTTGATCAGCTTTATTGTATCAGGAGCAATCTTTTTCGCTGAATATGCACCAGTCGGACAATCAGCATGGGTATATTCTTTGATTTATAATTCGACATATATGCTGCCAACGCTGATTATCGCGATAATTGTGACACCACGTTTAGGTAAACGTTTAGCAAAAAATTTAAGACAGAACTAACAGGAATCCACCTCAATAATACGAGGTGTTTTTTTATTGACAGCTGAAAAAATGAAGCGTATACTTATATTTAGATAAACGTTTAAATATCTAAATATAAGAGAGTGGTGAAAGTATGGGGCTGAATTTAGCTTTTAAAGCATTGGCTGATCCCACAAGGCGAGAAATTTTACAATTATTACGTACTAGTGATCTGAACGCGGGCGAAATTGCGGAACATTTTGCAATGACAAAACCGAGTATTTCACATCATTTGAAATTATTAAAGCAAGCAGATTTGATTTGTGATGAAAAACAAGGACAATTTATTATTTATAGTTTGAATACGAGTGTGGTTGAAGATGCGATGAGTTGGATTTTTGACTTAACAAAAATCCAAAAAGGAGAGTAATACATGATGAAAAAAATAAATTGGCAAGAAATAGCAATTTGTGCTTTAGCAGTACTACCGTTGGTCATTGTTGCAGTCGTATATGGACAATTGCCAGCTGAAATTCCAACACATTGGGGGATAAGTGGAGAAATTGATGCCTATGGACCGAAATGGATGCAATTTGTCCTTGCAGGCCTTGGTATATTTATTTATATTTTGATGTATAGTGTTCCTAAAATTGATCCGAAACGGGCAAATATTGAAAAGTTTGGGCGGAATTATCACTGGTTACGATTCGGTTTCCAATTATTTTTTGTGAGTCTCATTGTGATTACAACAGCAGTCGCGCTTGGTTATGCGATTGATGTTGAACTTTTAATCCGAATGGGTATTAGCTTGTTGTTTATCTTTATTGGAAATTCATTTGGCAAAATGAAACAAAATTATATGATTGGTATTAAAACTCCGTGGACATTGGCTGATCCTGATGTTTGGAATCGGACACATCGCTTGTCTGGTTATGTGTGGGTAATAGTTGGTTTAATTATGCTCTTTACCGCGTTCCTTCCGAGTATGATAGCAACAACAATTTTTATCAGTGGTTTAATTGTAATGGTCGCGGTACCGCTCGTTTATTCATATATCATTTACCGTCAAAAACAAAAATAAAAGCGAATAGCCAGCTGGCGATAAAAAGGCAATTTTCCCATGGGAAATTGCCTTTTTTGCTAGGTTTAGAACGAACGTATAAAGATTATTTGCAAAAATCGAGTGAAATAATTAGAAAATAAAAATATAGTAACGCTAGAATCCATGTGGCGTTATAATGATAAAGAATAGATTTTTTTGAAATGAGGAATAGATATGAATGATTACATTATTAAGGCACTGGCGTTTAATAACGAAGCACGCGTGTATATTGCACAAACAACGCAAACAGTCAGTGAAATTGTCCGCCGTCACGAGGCATTACCAGCTGCAGCAGCAGCTTTAGGACGAAGCGCAACAGCAGGAGCAATTATGGGGGCAATGCTAAAAGGAAATCAACGCTTAACGTTACGGATTGAAGGAAACGGTCCCATTGGTAAAATTATTATTGATGCGAATGCTGAAGGTCAAGTTGGCGGCTATTGTGACAATCCAAGTGTTCATTTTCACAATACACAAACAGGTAAAGTTGATGTCAAAGCTGTAGTTGGGACACAGGGATCAGTTCGGGTTGTTAAAGACATTGGTGTTCGTGAATTATTTACGAGTGAAAGTGCGCTTGTGAGTGGTGAAATTGGCGAAGATATTGCCTACTATTTTACTGTGAGCGAGCAAGTACCAAGTGCAGTTGCAGTTGGTGTGTACATCAATCCTGAAAATGAAATTGAATCAGCAGGTGGATTTATTATTCAACTTTTACCAAATGCAAGTGAGGCAACAATTCAAGCAATTGAAGCGGCTTTAGCAAATATTCCTTCGACAGTCCAATTATTGCATGATGGTGAAACACCGGAAACAATTTTAACGTTGTTAGCTGGAACGGATGCACATATTTTAGAAAAATTACCAGTTCAGTTCAATTGCCAATGTTCATATGAACGCTTTGCTCGTGGAATCGTGACATTAGGTCAAGATGAAATTCGCAATATGATTGCCGATGGTGGTGCACAAACAACTTGCCATTTCTGCAATGAAGTATATGATTTTGATGTTCCGCAATTGGAAATTTTACTAGCGGATGCAAAACGAAATAAATAAATAAAACTAAAGGGATAAAAAGGAGTACATGCATATGGAAACAATTATGAAGTTACAGGGAGTAAAGAAAATTTATGGAAAAGGTGAAACGCTAGTTCATGCACTTGACGGCGTTGATTTAGAAATTTTTGCCGGTGAAGTTGTTGTGTTGTTAGGCCCTTCTGGAAGCGGGAAATCAACAATGCTAAATGTGATGAGTGGGCTTGATAAAATTGATAGTGGGACGATTCACTTTCAATCTGAAGTCATTAGTCAAATGAGTGACGCACAATTAACAAAATTCCGCCGTGATAAAATTGGCTTTATCTTCCAGTCATATAATTTATTACCAAACTTGACGATTAGTGAAAATGTTGAAGTTGGACGTTACATCGCAAAAGATAAGCTTGATGTTGAACAAATTTTACAAAGCGTTGAAATGAATGACCATCGTAAAAAGTTCCCATTCCAATTATCGGGTGGACAACAACAACGGATTTCAATTGCACGCGCATTAGCAAAAAATCCCCAATTAATGTTCTGTGATGAGCCAACTGGTGCACTTGATGAACATACAGGTAAAAAAGTCCTTGAAGTGTTACAAAAAGTAAACAAAGAGTATGGGACAACGTTAATCATTGTGACACATAACCCGGGAATTGCAGCGATGGCGAATCGAGTGATCCGCATGAACAGTGGGAAAATTGTTGAACATTATCAAAATGAAACACCAATTGCAGCGAGCGAGGTGCTGTGGGCATGATTCGACTGTTTTTAAATACGTTACGTAGTTTAAAAAATCATAAAGTACAAACGTTAGGATTAATGACCTTAGTTATTTTTTCAACACTACTTTATTCAATGATGACTTATTCAAATGATGTTATTTATGTTGGTTCAGACGAATATTTCGCAACACAGAAACAAGAAGATTTCAGTTTTGCGCCTAAAATTGAGTTGGACCAAGCAGATTTAACAGCTATTTTTACAGAATATAATATTCCATTCACAGAGTTAGCAGATGGGGACATTTCAGATGTTTTTGTGAAATACGATGTTGATTTACAGCCATACTTAGCCAAACAAGCTGAGCAATTAGCAGTGGAATACAACTTCAGTGTTGAAGCAAGAGAGCAAAAAATGTTCACGGATACAGTTGATGAAGTGAATCGTCATTTTTTAGCAATTAAAACGACAGAAGAAGTCAACTTGCCATATATTGTTGAGGGATCATTACCGCAAAGTGATGATGAAGTGACAATGAATGAACCGTTTTTAAAAGCTAATAATTTAGCAGTTGGTGATCAATATGAAATCAAAGGTAAAATGTACACGATTAGTGGATCAGTTTACGATGTCGATCAAGTATTTCCAATTGTTTCAAATGAATCACCAATGTACATTGCTGAAACAGATGCAATTTTACACGTGACAGATGCTGAATTTGGCCGTTTAGATGTTGAATCACAAACGTTATATAGTGCAAAATTCAATGACTCAGCCGATGTCGAAACACAATTTGAAGCACTAGATGATGAACAATTCCAATATATAATGGGAATTGATGCGAATCCACGTGTCAGTATTCTTTCGAGTCGTGCAGAAATGAGTAATGTTATGTCAACAATTATGCTTGCGTTCTTATCAGGAATCACAGCAATTATGGTGGCATTAACAATTCGTCGTCAAATCAATAACGAAAAAGAACAAATCGGAGTTTTAAAAGCACTTGGTTACCGCCGTGCGGAAATTATGGCTAGTTACTTTGTGTACGCGATTGTGATTGGTTTAGGTGGAGCAATTATCGGGTATTGGTTAGGCTATGGTTTAGCATATCCAGTTTCTGATATTTTACGCTCAATGTTGAATATGCCAGCATTTGAAATTGCTCCATTACTAGATCGGACAATTATTGGGATGTTTGGACCGATGATTATTATCGGAATTGTGAGTTGGTTTGTGAGCTTTATCGCATTACGTCACCAACCAATTTGGTTATTAAGCCCCGGAAGTGATACACATGTAAATGGCTTAGCACGAATGATTGAAAAGATGAACCTAAGCTTCAAACAACAATTCCGTTATTCACTCGCAAGTCGAGGGTATGGTCGCTTATTTATGGTCTTCTTTGGTGCCTTTTTATCGGGAATTCTAATTAATTATGCGTTCTTACTAATTACGATGATTGATGATGTGACGGGCAACGCGTTTGGTGCGGCAACGTACAATAGTCAAGTGTCATACACACAAGTCTATGATTTACCGAATGAACGTGTCGGTGAAAAAGATGAGCCTGTGACAATTGCGAAAGTTGATTTTGAGGGCTATGTAAGTGAATCGAGTTTCTTACAATCAATTGACTCAAGTCAATCAAGTATTGAGTTAACGGGAATTAATCCGGATACGACGCTAAATCGCTTACTGGATATTAACGGCCGTGATATTACACCAGAACTTGAAAATGGTGTCGTTATTAATAGTTTTGTTGAAAGTGGATTTGGGATTGCTGTTGGTGATATGGTCAATGTGATGACCAAAGATGGTCGTGAAATGGAGCTCGAAGTAGTTGCCGTGACACATGCATTTAATGGGAATTATGCATATGCAGATATTGAAACAGTGAATGAGCTGATGGGATATAATCCTGGAAGCTTTAACTCAGTCCAATCACCAGATGATTTGAGCGATTTAAAAGGAACTGAAGATGTCCGTTCAGTCATGTCATTAGCTGATTTAGTTGAGAATATGACACAGCTGAATAAACAGATGACGTTGATGTTAGGAATCTTTACCGGCTTTGCCGCAGGATTAGGTTTAATTATGATTTCACTTGTTTCAAATTTCTCTGTCGATGATAATCGAAAAGTAATTTCATTACTAAAAGTGATGGGGTATAATAAAAAAGAGATTTCATCAATTGCATTGAATATTTATACACCAGTTGTGTTCTTTGCCTACTTGACGAGTATTCCGGCAGCATTACAAATTGTGACAGTTGTAACTGAACTAATCGGCCAAGAAATTGGTGTGGGCTTGCCTGTACGATTAGCTTGGAACTTAGTTGCAATTGGTTTAGTGATTGTACTTGTTGTATATTATATCTCAATCAAAATGGCACAACGTTCACTTGAACGAGTCTCTTTACAAGAAGCATTGAAAAAATAAGGAGTGAATATACATGGCAGTTTATGTTGGCAATAAAAAATCACGTATGAAAAAAGGACCAGTACTTATTGGTTTAGCAATACTCGTCTGTGTAATTGGCGCAGGAGCATTCTTTTTCTTCGGCGGTAATGATACAGTTGAACAAACTCCAACTACAGAAGAAACAACGCCTGTGGTTGAAGAAACAATGGGAACATTACCAAGTAATGCCTTTCCAATTACGGTGGTGACGAAATGAAACCGCTAAATCGGCCAAAGGTAAAAAGTTTACACTTAAATAATCGGCGTCGTAAATTGAAAAAAGGACCAGTATTCGCACTCGTGGCAGTATTCATACTGGTGATTGGTGGAATTATCATTGTTGTCACACAACAAGATAAACCAAACGAAATCGTTTTGACGCCAGAAGAGTCAAGTGTAAGCAAAGAGGAGACACCAGCTGTTGAATCAGAGCCAACGTATGATATTGAAACACCCGCGAGTGAGACATTTATTATTAATAAGCAGCGGGCAGTAGCAAATGAATACGTGCCAGCAGATTTAGTGATTCCAAATGTAGCAATGCGTGAGGATATTTCTAATGATGAAAAGTACGTTCGTAAAGTTGCTGCAAGTGCGTTAGAAGCAATGACTCAAGCAGCAGCGGCAGAAGGTATCGAACTTGTCTTAGGTAGTGGCTATCGTTCATATGCTTTACAAGAATCATTGTTCTCAAGCTATGAAGCAATTTCTGGAACTGAGCTTGCGAATGAATATAGTGCACGCGCAGGACAAAGTGAACACCAAACAGGTTTGGCAGTTGACTTGGTAGGGAGTGACTATGTGTGTTATTTAGAAACATGTTTTGACGAAACGCCAACAGGTCAGTGGTTAGCGAATCATGCGCATGAATATGGCTTTATTCTACGCTTCATGGAAGGCCGTGAAGCAATTACTGGATATCAGTATGAGCCATGGCATTTCCGTTACGTAGGGCAAGAATTAGCTTTAGAAATTACGAAAGAAAAAACGACGATGGAAGAATATTTTAAATTAACACCATAAAAAAGGCGTTGTTGGATTGATTTCAACAACGTTTTTTTGTGTTACTGCTGATTTTTAACGAATTTACAACCGTTATAACTGAAATAACATGATATAATTGAAACAATTTAAATAAATTTTCGTTATTTTTATTGAGAATAACGCAGTGATAGGAGCTAGGAAAATGGCATATAAAATTGGTGATATTCAAATCGATAATCCAGTTGCATTGGCACCGATGGCAGGTGTATGTAACGCATCATTCCGTACATTAATTAAACGGTTTGGTGCAGGATTGATTTATGCTGAGATGGTAAGCGATAAGGCCGTACATTTCCGTAATGAAAAAACATTAAAAATGTTATATGTTGATCCGCTTGAACATCCAATGGCAATGCAAATTTTTGGTTCAGAAAAAGATATTTTCGTTGAAGCTGCTAAATTTGTCGAACTGAATTGTGCAAGTGATATTATTGACATCAATATGGGCTGTCCAGTTCCGAAAATTACTAAAAACGAAGCTGGTGCGAAATTACTGCAAGATGAAAACAAAGTCTACGAAATTGTCAAAGCAGTTGTTGAAGCGGTAGATAAGCCGGTTACAGTGAAAATGCGAATTGGTTGGGATGATCACTCGATTAATGTTGTTAACAATGCGATGGCGGTTGAAGCGGCTGGTGCGAAATTGGTTGCCGTCCATGGACGAACAGCAAAACAAATGTATACAGGAACAGCAGACTGGGATTATATTCGCCAAGTCAAAGAAGCAGTTTCAATTCCTGTTTTAGGAAATGGTGATGTGAAAACACCACAAGATGCGAAACGGATGATGGATGAAACGGGATGTGATGGTGTGATGATTGGTCGTGCAGCATTAGGAAATCCATGGATGATTCAACAAACAGCTCATTATTTACAAACTGGCGAACTTTTAGATGAACCAACAGCACGCGAAAAAATTCTCGTGGCCAATGAACACTTAGCGAATCTTGTTGATTTAAAAGGAGAACGTGTTGGGTCGAGAGAAATGCGAGCACATGCCGCTTGGTACATCAAAGGGTTAAAAGGTAGTGCACGAGTGAAAGATTTAATCAATCATACGCAATCAGCCCAAGAGATGGAAAAACTATTAACGGACTATTTACAGTTTTTAGAAACTGGTGAGCCGACATTATTTTAAAGAGGGAGAATCGTATGCAAGCACAAAAAAGTTCAACACCAGAAGAACAAAAAAAGTTGATTGAAGAATTGCAAAAACAAATGAAAGCTGAGGCGCTTTTACGTGCGCCGCTCTGGCGTCGGATGGTTGCTTATTGGATTGATATTACGATGTACATTGGAATTGTGATGATTCCAGCATATTTGTTACAGTGGACAATCATGCCAGATTTAGTGAACAATTATGCCGTGATGTTTTGTTTAATGACTGCCGTTTTCGCATTATTATTCGTTGGTGAAACTTGGGTATTAAAAGGGCAATCGATTGGGAAATTAGCCTTAGGGATTAAAATTGTAAGTCGCGATGGTCAGCCAATTACGTTTGGTCGCCTCATTTTACGCGAAATGATTGGCCGCTTTTTATTATTACCAATTACGTTTGTCCAATTAATTGTCTATATTTTTACAGGTGGTCGATTCGTTCACGATTTACTTGGACGATCAAAAGTGATCCGTACACGACCATCAAAATTTATGATGAAAATAACACAAATGAAATAATCGTAGATTTCAAGACAAGATTTTGATATGATACAGGGTATAGTAAACACAAAATTAATGGAACATTTGGAGTGAGAGACATGGAACAATTGACAGAACAACAACTCGTTCGACGCCAAAAAATGGAACACCTTAGCGAAAGCGGATTTGATCCATTCGGTCACAAATTTGAACGAACGCATACAACAGCAGAAATGGCTGCTGCATATGATCAATATTCAAAAGAAGAATTAGAAACAATGGCTATTCCTGTAACAGCAGCTGGTCGAATTATGACAAAACGTGGAAAAGGAAAAGCTGGATTTGCGAATCTTCAAGATTCAGAAGGTAAAATTCAATTATACGTACGTCAAGACGAAATCGGTGAGGAACTGTATCCATTCTTTGATAAAGCTGATTTAGGTGATATTGTTGGAGTCAGTGGAATTTTATTTAAAACAAACGTTGGTGAGCTTTCGATTCGTGTAAAAACATATGAGCCGTTAGTGAAATCATTACGTCCACTACCAGAAAAATATCATGGTTTAACAGATATCGAAGAACGCTATCGTCGTCGTTATGTTGATTTAATCATGAACGAAGAAAGTCGTAAGACGTTCAAAGCTCGTGTACAAATTATGAACTTTATTCGTACGTACTTAAATGAACAAGGGTACTTAGAAGTTGAAACACCGATTCTTCACCCAATTGCTGGGGGAGCATCAGCACGTCCATTTATAACGCACCATAATGCATTAGATATGGAATTCTATTTACGTATTGCACCAGAATTATACCTAAAACGTTTATTAGTTGGTGGATTTGATAAAGTGTATGAAATGGGACGTATTTTCCGTAATGAAGGAATGTCGCCACGTCATAATCCAGAATTTACCATGATCGAATTGTATGCCGCTTTTGAAGATTACGAATATGTAATGAGCATTTCTGAAGGTGTTGTCGCTGGAGCTGCGCAGGCAATTTTAGGAACAACTGAAGTTCAATACGGCGAGTATGAATTATCATTAGCTGCACCGTTCAAACGGGTTCATATGGTTGATTTAATTAAAGAACACACTGGTGTTGATTTCTTTGAGGCAATGACTGTTGAACAAGCAACAGTAGTTGCGAAAGAACACGATGTTCACTTACAAGACCACATGTACACAGTTGGACACATTATCAATGAATTCTTTGAACAAAAATGTGAAGAACATTTAATTCAACCAACATTTGTCTACGGACATCCAGTTGAAATTTCGCCATTAGCGAAACTAAATGCTGAAGATGGACGCTTTACAGATCGTTTCGAGTTATTTATCGGAGCTCGTGAATATTCAAATGGATTTACTGAATTAAATGATCCAATCGACCAAAAACAGCGTTTCGAAGCACAAGTTGAAGAAGCACGTTTAGGAAATGATGAAGCCAATGGTGAAGTTGACTATGACTATATTGAAGCATTAGAATATGGAATGCCGCCGGCTGGTGGGTTAGGAATCGGAATTGACCGTTTAGTTATGTTAATTACGAATTCGACATCAATCCGTGATGTGCTCTTCTTCCCACATATGCGTCATCGTTAAATCGTGATCGAAAAACAAACCGCTTTTTAGCGGTTTGTTTCAATTTTTTGACATCAAGAATAAGCAAAAAAATACTCAATTCAATTGATAGGCGGTAAAGAAAAATGAACTCAAACGAGAAATATGTTGTAGTAATCGGACCAACGTTAGTGGATGTAATTGGGACACCCAAAAAACGCTTAGTGATTCATGATTCGAATCCAGGGACGATTCGTACAGTATTTGGGGGAGTTAGTCGAAATATTGCATGTAATTTACAACGTTTAGGGGTAAATGTTGTCTTTATTACGATTGTAGGAAATGATGTCGATGGACGTGGCTCTGTTGCAGATGCTAAAAAACTTGGGATAAATATGGATTGTACAATTTTCCGTGATGATATGTCGACGGCAAAATTCATGTGTATCAATCAAGAAGATCGAGATTTGTATGTCGGACTTGTTGATACAAAAATTGTTGATTCAATGTCAGTAGCAGATATTTTACCATTTGAGGAAATTATCCGAAATGCGAGTGCATGTGTGGTTGACACTGATAATCCGCGAGAAGTGTTAGAATACTTAATTGATGAGCACAAACATGTACCATTATTTGTGGATACGATTTCAGCACAAAAAGCAGCACGGGTAAAAGATTTAATTCATTCATTCTATGCGGTGAAACCAAATGATATTGAAGCTGAAGCATTTTTAGATATGACAATTGAAGAAGATCAAGATTATGTTATCGCAGCGGATCGTTTTATTGAGCACGGTGTGAAACGCGTCTTCTTAAGTTTAGGTTCAAAAGGTCTTTACTATGCCGATGAAACGAAACATGGTCATGTCTATCCATTACCAGTTCCAATTCGCAATACGCTTGGAGCAGGTGATTCAGTGATGGCAGCAATGGTGTATAGTTATATGCATGGTCTATCAATCGATGACAGCGCCCATTTTGCGACTGCAACAGCAGCGATTACGATTCAAGCAAAAGGTGCGACAAGTGAAGAACTTTCAGAAGAAAAAGTCCGTGAGTTAATGAAAAAAATTACGAACACACCACTTTGTCGCTAATTTGATAAGAAAGAAAAGAGTAGTAGAGCAAGCAGCTGATTCTCGTAGAGAGTTAGAAGCTTGATACTGCTCTTTTTTTATCGAGTAATTTTGATATAGATTTTAAAATAAGATTTTGATACTATAGAGGGAATAGAAAGTCGATAGGGAACAAAAAATGAATAAAAATGATAAATATGTGGTTGTAATCGGAGCAACGTTAGTAGATGTAATTGGGACACCCAAAAAACGGTTAGTGATCCACGATTCGAATCCTGGGACAATTCGAACCGTCTTTGGCGGTGTCAGTCGAAATATTGCCTGTAATTTACAAAGGTTAGGGGTAAATGTTGTATTTATTACGATTGTTGGAAATGATACCGACGGACATGGTTCGGTTGAAGATGCTAAGAAAATCGGGATAAATATGGATTGCACAATTTTTCGCCAAGATATTGCGACCGCAAAATTTATGTGTATGAATCAAGAAGACCGCGATTTATATATTGGTATTGCGGATACGAAAATTGTTGAGACGATGTCAGTTGCTGATTTAAAGCCGTTTGAAGAGATTATTAGAGGGGCGAGTGCGTGTGTTGTCAATACGGATAATCCTCGAGAAATCTTAGAGTATTTAATTGCTGAACACGAGCACGTCCCATTGTTTGTTGACACAATTTCAGCACAAAAAGCAGCACGAGTAAAAGATTTGATTCATACGTTCTATGCAATCAAGCCAAACGATATTGAAGCAGAAGCCTTTTTGGACTTACCAATTGAAGACGCTAAAGATTATGTCATCGCAGTGGATTCTTTTATTGAACATGGAGTGAAACGCGTATTCTTAAGTTTAGGTTCGAAAGGTCTTTATTATGCAGACGAAACGAAACATGGTCATGTTTATCCAATTCCGGTAAAAATCACAAATACCCTTGGAGCTGGTGATTCAGTGATGGCAGCACTGGTGTACAGTTACCTGCATGATATGGCAATTGATGAAAGTGCTCATTTTGCTACGGCAACAGCAGCGATGACAATTCAAGCGAAAGGGTCAACAAATGAAACATTAACTGCAAAAAAAGTTCGCGCATTGATGCAAACAATTACGAATAAACCAGTCGATCAATAACCAAAAAACCAGAAGTAATTCTGGTTTTTTTGAGGATTGCGCTAAAATCCGGAAGATACTAACAAATAAGCAAAATGATAGAAGTTTTCCCCTAAAACGATAATTTCCAGTTCACTTATCCCCAAATCTGAAAAATAAAACGAAGTATTCCACCACTGCTTATGGTTGATTACTTGAAGAAAATGTTAAATTTTTTGAAAATATGCTATGATACAGATAATTGTGAATAAAATGAAATTGAGTAATTGAGGTGAAGATATGGCAGCAGCAATAAAAAAAACGAAAACCAAATTTTTCTGTACCGAATGTGGATATGAAACGCCCAAATGGATGGGTCGATGTCCAGGGTGTAATCAGTGGAATACACTAGCTGAAGAATTAGTTGAGAAAAAAAGTAAATTTGTGAATACATCAATTCAAGGTGACTCGCCAAAACCAATTACGCAAGTTCCAGCCGAAGATGCATTTCGAATTCAAACTAGCTATGGAGAGTTCAATCGGCTCTTAGGTGGTGGAATTGTGAACGGTGGACTTCACTTAATTGGTGGTGACCCAGGAATTGGCAAATCAACACTATTATTACAAATTGCGTGTGACTTAGCGAAAAGTGGGCAAAGAGTCTTGTATGTTTCTGGTGAAGAGAGCATGTATCAGACGAAATTGCGAGCGCAGCGACTAGGACTTGAAAGTGATGAACTGTATTTATACAGTGAAAATGATTTGAATCGAGTAACCCAACAAATTGATGTCGTGAATCCGAAGTTTTTGATTATTGATTCAATTCAAACAGTGTATTTGAATGAAGTAGCGAGTGCACCAGGAAGTGTATCACAGGTCCGCGAATGTACTGGTGAACTCATGCGAATCGCCAAAAGTAAGCAAATTTCAACTTTTGTTGTTGGCCATGTTACGAAAGAAGGGACAATTGCTGGACCAAAATTATTAGAACACATGGTTGATGCCGTACTTTATTTTGAGGGTGAGCAACACAATTCCTTTCGGATTTTACGCTCAGTTAAAAACCGTTTCGGTGCCACGAATGAAATTGCAATTTTCGATATGCAAGGTGGTGGCTTAGTCGAAGTCCTCAATCCATCAATTTTATTTTTGGAAGAGCGAACAGTGATGCGTAGTGGCGTAAGTATTGTCGCAGCGATGGAAGGATCACGGCCGATTTTAGTTGAAATTCAGTCGTTATTATCACCAACAGCATTTGGAAATCCCCGTCGTATGAGTAATGGGATTGAAAATAATCGGACATCGCTCATTTTAGCAGTCTTAGAAAAACGTGCAGGGTTGTTATTACAAAATCAAGATGCCTATATTAAAGTTGTTGGTGGAGTCAAACTCGATGAACCAGCAGCCGATTTAGCCTTAGCTTTGTGTATTGTTTCAAGCTTCCGCGATCGGGCTTTACAACCAACCGATGTGATTATCGGTGAAGTTGGTTTAACTGGTGAAGTTCGACGGGTTGTCAAAGTCGAAGAACGATTGAAAGAAGCGAAAAAACTTGGTTTTACGCGAGCAATCATTCCGAAACGAAATGTTGAAGGGTTAGAAATTACCGGAATTGAAATTGTTGGAGTATCTGACATTCAAGAAGCAATTCAAATTGCTTTAGCACCAGCAGCTGAACAACATTTACCGTTTTAGTTGACTAGGCAAATAGGTAGATTTCAAGTATAATAGAAAAAAACAAAATTGAGGTGCCCAAGATGAAACGTGAATTAGCAATTGAATTTAGTCGTGTAACAGAAGCCGCAGCGTTAGCAGGATTTAAATGGTTAGGCCGTGGAGATAAAAACTTAGCAGATGATGCAGCTGTTCAAGCAATGCGCCATACATTTAACCAAATTGATATTCAAGGTGAAATTGTTATTGGTGAAGGTGAAATCGATGATGCACCAATGCTATATATTGGAGAAAAAGTTGGAACACAACTTGGAGATGCAGTTGATATTGCGATTGATCCAATTGAAGGAACACGAATGACAGCAATGGGACAGCCAAATGCGATTGCCGTCTTAGCAGTTGGAGAAAAAGGCACATTCTTAAAAGCGCCAGATATGTATATGGAAAAATTAGTTGTTTGTCCAGAAGCAAAAGGAATCGTTGATTTGAATGAATCATTAGAAGCGAATGTTCGCCGTGTTGCACGTGCAACTGGAAAGCAGTTATCAGAATTAACGGTCATGACTTTAGCAAAACCACGTCACGATAAAGTGATTAAACAATTACATGATTTAGGTGTACGCGTCTTTGCAATTCCTGATGGTGATGTTGCAGCGAGTATTTTAGTTTGCATGCCAGAAAGCCAAGTTGATATGTATTATGGAATTGGTGGTGCACCTGAAGGTGTCATTTCAGCTGCAGTTGTCCGTGCTCTTGATGGAGATATGGATGCACGCTTATTACCACGTCACGAAGTAAAAGGTGACACGGAAGAAAATCGTGCGTTAGGAATGGAAGAACTTTCACGTTGTGAAGCGATGGGAATTCAAGCGGGTGTCGTGATGAAAATTGATGAGCTTGTTAAAAATGATAACATTATCTTCTCAGCAACAGGTGTAACGAAAGGTGACTTGTTAGAAGGTGTTGCACGCCGCGGAAACATTGCGACAACGGAAACACTCGTTATTCGCGGAAAATCACGGACAGTACGCCGCATCCAATCAACGCATTATTTGAATCGTAAAGATTTAGAAATCCAAGATATCATTTTATAAGCGGTTGTTTGAGCGAATCAAGACAATATCATCTTTGAATCATATAAGCATGAATAATTTATTTCGAAGGCTTTACATTCAAAAACAACTATGATATACTAACTAGGATGATTTGACTGGATTCCGTTCATCAGGAATCCGCAAGCCCGGGGTCGAGCCCCTGGGCTTTTTTTTTGCGTTTTCTGCCAAAAAAAGCCCATTTATAAACAAATTTTGTTATAATTGTTGTGATTTTAAACGATAAAGGAGGGCGTATGCATGTATACAGCGATACTCTTAGCAGCGGGAAGTGGAAGCCGCGCCGCACTAGGTTATAACAAAGTACTTTATACACTGAAACAAAAACCAATTTTTATGTGGTCACTTGCACAATTTTTGGAGCAAGCCGACTGTAAACAAGTGATTATTGTCACACAAGAACAAGAAATTGATACATTTGCTGATTTGTTAGAGCTCTATCAAATTAATGATTCACGTATTGAATTTGTTGTTGGTGGTGCTGAGCGTCAACAAAGCGTGAAACATGCACTGCAGCATACAAGTCAGCCATACGTCTTTATTCACGATGGTGCACGACCATTTATTAACCAAGAACAATTAACGCGACTATACGAAGCAGTACAAACACAAGAAGCAGTGATGCTAGCTGTTCCTGCCAAAGATACTGTCAAACTTGTTGAAAATAATATTGTTGAAAAAACATACGATCGTCAAAGAATGTATTTAGCACAAACACCACAAGTGTTTACGACCAAATTAATTACGCATGCACACCATCATGCCCAAACGATGGAAATTTTAGCGACTGATGATGCATCCTTGATTGAGCAATTATGTTTACATCCAGTCCATGTTTTGGCGGGGAATTACGTAAATATGAAAGTCACGACACCAGAAGATTTCATCATTGCAATGGCATTAATTGAAGGAGGAATGATTGAATGATACGAATAGGACAATCGACAGATATTCATCAACTAGTCGAAGGACGCCGATTATTTTTAGGGGGTGTTGAAATCCCTCATGATAAAGGCTTGCTTGGACATTCGGATGCGGATGTTTTGCTACATGCAATTACTGAAGCGATGATTGGCGCACTTGGTTTAGGTGATATTGGAGCCCATTTTCCAGATACAGATCCAAAGTATAAAGGAATTGATTCGAAAATTTTATTAGCTGAAACAGTGGCACTTCTGCACCAACAAGGATATCGAGTTGGGAATGTTGATAGTACAATTTTAGCCGAACAACCGAAATTGCGACCACATATCGAAAGCATGTGTGAAACAATTGCGGCAATTTTACAAGTTGAACGGACGCAAGTGAACGTCAAAGCCACACGTGGTGAAAAAATGGGGTTCGTTGGACGTGAAGAGGGAATTATGGCACAAGCAGTTGTCTTAGTGGTAAAACAATAGTCATTATTTTCAAAAAAGCTGAAAAATGCTATAATGAAAAAGAATTTAGCCAATTTTTGGAGGTCTATTATATGAGTACACGTGTACGCGTGCGTTATGCACCGAGTCCAACAGGACATCTACATATTGGAAATGCCCGTACGGCATTGTATGTTTATTTATTTGCCAATCACTATAACGGTGATATGGTTTTACGTATCGAAGATACGGATATCGAACGTAATGTTGCTGGCGGAGAAGAAAGCCAAGCAAGCAATTTACACTGGTTAGGGATTGAATGGAATGAAGGTCCAGATATGGGCGGAAACTTCGGTCCATATCGGCAACTTGAACGTTTAGATTTATATACAAAATATGCTGAACAGATGATTGCTGATGGGAATGCATATCGTTGCTACTGTACCGAAGAAGAGTTAGGTGCTGAACGTGAATCACAAATCGCGGCTGGACACCCAACGACACGCTATAGTGGAAAATGTCGTCACTTAACGGCAGAACAACGTGATGAAAAAGAAGCAGCAGGACTTGAATACACAATTCGCTTCGCTGTACCGACAAATGAAACGTATACATGGACTGATATGGTTCGTAAAGCAATTACGTTTGAATCAAAAGATATCGGTGACTGGGTACTTGTGAAAAAAAATGGGATTGCAACATACAATTATGCGGTTGTAATTGACGATTATTTAATGGAAATTAGCCATGTTTTACGTGGTGAAGAACACATTTCAAATACACCACGTCAATTAATGGTATACAAAGCCCTTGGATGGGAAGCGCCAGCCTTTGGACACATGTCAGTTATCGTCAATGAAAACCGTAAAAAGTTATCAAAACGTGACGAATCTGTGCTACAATTTATCGAACAATATCGTGAGCTTGGGTATTTACCAGAAGCACTCTTTAACTTTATTGCATTACTTGGATGGTCGCCAGAAGGTGAAGAAGAAATATTTGATAAAAATACATTCATCAAAATATTCGATGAACACCGCTTAAGCTCAGCACCAGCGATGTTTGATCGTGATAAATTAACATGGATTAACAATCGTTATATGAAAGCAGCAACTTTAGAAAAAGTTGTCAGCCTAGCACGCCCACATTTAGAAAAAGCCTATGATTTAAGTGCGAAAACTGACGAGTGGATTGAAAAGTTAATTGCGTTGTATCATGATCAAATGTCATATGGAGCAGAAATCGTGGAAATTGCTGATTTATTCTTCAAAGAAACAATTGCTTTAGATGAAGAAGCGCAAGCGTTCATCACCCAAGATGGAGTTAAAGCAACGTTAGAAACGTTATTAGCTCATTTTGAAGGGTTAACGGATTTTGATGCAGCTACAATCAAAAAAGCTGTCCAACAAACCGGAAAAGATGCAGGCGTAAAAGGGAAAATGCTCTTCATGCCTGTGCGGATTGCCACAACAGGCCAAATGCACGGCCCAGACCTACCAAATGCAATTGAATTAATCGGGAAAGCAGCAGTTATTACACGATTACAAGCAATTATTGCCAGTTTATAAATTACCCAGCTGTTCAAGAGAAAAATACAGATTTTTCTCTTGAACACTTAATGAGTGGATTTATTTACGCTCGTAAGAGTTTGTGGTATGATAAAAATATAAAATACAACCATAAGGGAGACGATAACAATGGGGAAAAGTCCAATTTTATTAGCAATTCTTGACGGAGTTGGAATCACAGAAGCGAATACAGGAAATGCATACGCAAAAGCAAAAAAACCAAATTTAGAACGTTTAATGGCAACATATCCAACAACACAATTAGGTGCATGTGGAGAAGCAGTTGGTCTACCAGAAGGACAAATGGGTAACTCGGAAGTAGGTCACTTAAACTTAGGAGCAGGACGTATTGTCTACCAAAGTTTAACATTAATCAATAAATCAATTCGTGATAATGAGTTTGAAAAAAATGAAGTATTAGTTGCTGCTGTTGAAAAAGCAAAAGCAAATAATAGTCGTTTACACATTATGGGATTATTATCAGATGGTGGGGTTCATGCTCACATCGATCACATTATTGCTTTAGTGAAAATGGCAAAAACATATGGAGTAACTGATGTTGCTGTGCATGCATTCCTTGATGGACGTGATGTTGCACCAACAAGTTCAGTCACATACTTAAACCAATTACAAGCAGCAATCGATGAAATCGGTGTTGGAGCAATTGCTTCAGTTTCAGGACGTTACTATTCAATGGACCGCGACAAACGTTGGGATCGTGTTGAATTAGCATATGATGCAATCGTTGATGGAATTGGAACAAAATACACAGATGTATCTGAATATGTTGCAGCTGAATATGCAGCTGAGCGTTTCGATGAATTCGTATTACCAGCGGTAAATGCTAATGTTGATGGAACAATTCAAGATGGAGATGTTATTATTAATGCTAACTTCCGTCCTGACCGTTCAATTCAATTAGCATCAGTGTTAACAAACCCTGAATACGATTCATTCACACCAAAACGTCGTGCAAATGATGTGACATATGTGCAAATGATGAAATATGCTGATTCAGTAAAATCTGACTTAATTGCTTTCCATGCGTTAAAATTAACAAATGGATTAGGTGATACATTAGCAGAACGTGGATACAATCAATTACGGATTGCAGAAACTGAAAAATATGCACACGTAACATTCTTCTTCGATGGTGGAGTTGATAAACAATTACCAAATGCTGATCGTATTTTAGTTAACTCACCAAAAGTTGCAACATATGACTTACAACCAGAAATGAGCGCAGCAGAAGTAACAGAAAAATTATTAGCAGCAATCGCAGCTGATACATATGATGTAATTATCTTAAACTACGCAAACTGCGATATGGTTGGACATACAGCAGTTGAATCAGCAGTTATCAAAGCTGTTGAAACAGTTGATGCATGTATTGGACAAGTTGCTGATGCAGTAATTGCAAAAGGTGGAGTTGCTTTAATTACAGCTGATCACGGAAATGCAGAGAAAATTTTAGATGAAAATGGAAAACCATTTACAGCACATACAACAAATCCAGTACCACTTATTGTGACAAAAGCTGGAGCTGAATTACGTCAAGACGGTGTTCTTGCTGACTTAGCACCAACAATTCTTGCTTTATTAGGTGAAGAACAACCAGCTGAAATGACAGGAAAAACTGTTATTTTATAAGCAAGTAATAAAATAACAACAGAAGTATATCGCGAAATTTTAGTAAATAAATTGCCGCGGTATACTTCTTTATTTGTAAAAAACGAAACCAAAAAAGCCGAGCACATACGTGCTCGGCTTTTTGATTAGGCATGAGTATCAGCCGTAATCATTTTCAAAAAGGTTTCAAGCTCTCTTTTTAAATGTTTGACTGGCAAGCCAATTACATTCGTTTTGGAACCGTTTAGTCGACGAATCAAGGCATCATCAAAGCTTTGAATTCCGTAACCGCCAGCTTTGTCAAAAGGCTCACCTGATTGGATATAACTTGCAATAAAGTCAGGTTGAAGCACATGAAAACTGATTTCAGTGGCAGCATAAAAGCTGTGTACGTGAGTGCCGTACTGTAATGAAACACCAGTAATCACAACTTGGGTATTATTACTCATCATTGAAAGCATCCGAAAAGCATCAGCTTCATCAATTGGTTTTCCTAAAATTTCATCATTACAAACGACAAGTGTATCAGCACCAATAATTAAACTAGCCGGATAATAAAACTGCACTTCCTCAGCTTTTTGAGCAGCTAAGCTCATTGCGACTTCAGCGGGCGAGAGAC